>NZ_JBEYTJ010000005.1:52948-320757 GCF_040642995.1 Nonomuraea sp. NPDC047529
GCCCGCCCAGTTCGCCCGGCCTTTTCCGGGGGGGTGGGGGGGCCCTCCGGCGCTCGGGGTGGTCGGGGCCGCGCGCCCCCCCCCGCCCCGGCGGCCCCCGCCCCCGCATCGGCGACCGCGACGGCGACGGCGACGGCGAGCGCCGGGGCCTCCTCCGGTCAGGCGCTGCCGGCCCCCGCCGCGCCGCTCCCCACCGACCCCGCCCGTCTGGCGACCGCACTCCGCGAGACGGCCACCGCCCTGAACGCGGCCATCGACCGCTGGCGGCCCGCGAACGGAACCCCGCCGCGGGACGTCGAGCTCCTGGCCCTCTACCAGCAGCGCCTCTACCGCCACGCCGCCCGCCACCGCGACCTGGCCGACCGCGCCTTCGCCCGCCTGCCCGCCGCGCTCGCCGCCCAGGCCAGGGACAACGTCACCGCCCTGCGCGAGCTGCTCGCCCTGACCCGGCCGATCAAGCCGTCCGCCGTGTTCAAGGTCCAGCGGGCCCGCCCCGCCGACGAGCTGCTCGGCCACTTCAAGCGGGCCGAGCGCCGTTTCGGGGTGGAATGGGAGGTGCTGGCGTCGGTGATGCTCGTCGAGAGCAAGTTCGGCCGGGTTCGCGCCGACAGCCACGCCGGAGCCCAGGGGCCCATGCAGTTCATGCCGGCGACCTGGCGGGCGTACGGGATGGGCGGCGACGTGCAGAACCCCCGGGACGCCGTCATGGCCGCGGCCAACTACCTGCACGCCAGCGGCGCCCCCGGCGACAACCGGCGCGCGTTGTACGCCTACAACCGGTCGCGGGCGTACGTGGACGCCGTGCTCCTGCACGCCCGGCAGATGCGGCGCGACCCGCGCGCGTACTACGCGTACTACAACTGGCAGGTCTTCGTGCTCACCACAGCCGGGGAACGCCGCCTGACCGGCCCGAAGTGACCCCGCGGGGGTCTCACTGTCACTGCGACGTCCGGGCGGTCCTCGCCGCGTCGGCCATCTCCGTCAGGACGTCGTCGACAGGCCCCCGGCGGGCAGGCCCAGTTCATCGCGTCCCCGCTGCCGCCCGAGACCGGCTTCACGCCCACCGCCTACCGGGCGGCCTTCACCCGTGCGAGCGCGCCTCGCTGATCGCCGGACGGCTCAGCGACGCGGGCCGTACACCGGCAGGGGACGGGCGTTCCTGCCCTGGACGCGGCGCTCCACCGCGCCGACGGCCTTCATCAGCGGCAGCCGGACCAGGGCGTCACGGACGCAGCGCCCGCCCTCGGTTCTGGGCACCATGAGCCGCACGTTGGGCCCGATCTGCTGCTTCTTCTCGACCAGCGGGCGATGGACGGCGTCGTACCGGGCGAAGGCGACCCGGTGATCCCCGCCGGCCGCGGCCAGCTCCCCCGCCAGCCGGTACGCCCCCACCAGCGCCAGCTCCGCGCCCGCCCCCGAAGCCGGGGACGCGCACCAGGCGGCGTCGCCGACGAGCACGACCCGCCCTTGGGACCATGAGTCCATGTGCACCTGGCCCAGCGCGTCGAAGTAGAAGTCGGGGTCGGCTAGGGCCGAGTCGAGCAGCTCCCTGGTACGCCAGGACGTCTCGTCCCCGAACGTCCGGCTCACCAGCCGTTTGTGCTCGACGATGTCCCGGTGGTCGTAGTCCAGCGGCGCGGACCGGAAGATGAAGTACGCCTTGGCCTGGGCGTGGTTGCCCGACCGGTAGATCCCGGCCATGCGGCCCGGCGTGTTGAACATCGTGACCCAGCGGTCCTCCCCGAGCGCCGCGTCGGCGTCGGCGAAGGCGAAGTAGTGGTCCTTGTGCCTGACGAACTCCTCCTCCGGCCCGAACACCAGCCGCCGCACGTGGGAGTGCATGCCGTCGGCGCCGACGACCAGGTCGAAGGCGCGGGCGGGCGCGTGCTCGAAGGTGACCCGCACGCCGTCGGCGTCCTGCTCAAGGCCGCGGATCGTGTCGCCGAACAGGATCTCCACGTCGGTCGCCTCGTCCAGCAGCGCCACCAGGTCGCCGCGCATGATCTCCACCGAGCCGGGGTCGCGGAACTCGACGCGCGCCACGGGCCGGTCGCCGGCGTCCACGAACTTCATGCCGTGCACGTCGGTGGCCAGCTCGCGCACCTGCGGCATGATGCCCATCCGCGCGGCCACCTCGACGGCGTCGCCCCGCACGTCCACGCCGTTGCCGCCGGTGCGCAGGCGGGGAGCGCGCTCGACGATCGTGGGCCGGAAGCCGTGCCGGGTCAGCCAGTGGGCCAGGGCGAGCCCGGCGATGCTCGCGCCGGAGATCAGGACGCGCTCGTTCATGGGGACTCCATCGCGCTAGAGTTAACTGAAATAAGCGTTCCAGTTAACTATGTGGAATGGACATTCCAGTTGTCAACACCCGCCGAGCCCAGACGCCGCGCCGACGCCGTGCGCAACCGCCGACTCGCCCTCGACGCGGCCATGACGCTGCTGGCCGAGCCCGGCGCGCCCCTCACGGTCGAGGCCATCGCCAAGCAGGCGGGGGTGGGGGCCGCGACCGTCGTACGCGCCTTCGGCGGCAAGGACGCCCTGCTGGACGCCGCGGTCTCCCGTCTGCTCGAACCGGTCGTCCGGCGCGCCCGCGACCTGCTCGCCGAGACCACGCCCTACCAGGCCCTGCGCACCTTCCTCCGCGAGCTGGTCGCCTTCCAGACCGCCCACCACGCCGTCAACGACCAACTGGACGGCCTCGATCTGCCGGCCACCACCGCCCTGCGGGCCGGCCTGGTCGCCGCCGTGGAGGAGATGATCGAGGGGGCGCGGCGCGAGGGCGCGATCCGCACCGACCTCGACCCCGCCGTCGTCACGACGCTCATCGGCCGGACCGCCCTGGCCGTCGCGCGCACCCAGCCGCCTTCGCAGGCCCTCGCCGACGCCTACCTCACCGTCCTGCTGGACGGCCTGCGCTCCGCCCGGTGACCCCGTCGGCTCGCTCTACACGCGCAGGACCCGCGGCTCACCCGACGGGCGTCCCCCCGCCGCCCCGCGTCCGCGCGAGGAAGTACCGCTCCTGCACGTGCACGGGCTCGCCGTCCCAGCGGACGACCCCGTCGAGGATCCACAGGCACGGCCCCCACTCGACCTCCGTCAGCCCGGTCTCCTCCAGCAGTTCCCTGCGAGCGGCCTGAAGGAAGTCCTCGCCCGCCTTCAGCCCTCCGCCCGGGGGCACCCAGAACACCTCCCGGACCGGGGATCCGGGAACGACGATGACGCCGTCGTACCTGTGCTGGATCATCAGAACGCGATCGTGCCGGTCCAGCAGCACAGCCCGGGCACCTCGTCGGCTTCGCGTCGGCGAATTTGTCGTGGCCATACGCCATGATCGGCGATCACCCACCCCGTACGCCCCCCAAGGAGTGTCATGGTCGCCGACGACAGAACCGGATGGTCCGGCATGGACCGGGACAGCTGGACGAACATCAGCGTGGTCCGCTCCCGGCTCGACGCGGGCGGCGACCCCAACTCCGGCGTGTACTTCCACGAACGGCCGCTGCACGCCGCCGCCGAACGGGGCTCGCCCGAGGTGGTCACCGAACTGTCCCGGCGCGTCGACGACGTCGATGCCGAGCAGGAGGGCCGTACCGCCCTCTGGGAAGCCGTCTTCAACAACCGTCCCGACAACGCCCGCAGCCTGGTCGCCGCCGGGGCGGACCCGTGGCGGCCGATGATGAACGGCTGGTCCCCCGGACGGCTCAGCCTGGCCACCCCGACCCCTGACCTGTTCCCCCTCCCCGCCGGCGAGACCGGCCTGTCGGACACCGAGGCCGCGGCCGTGGCCGACGCCAGGCACCTGATCGAGGTGCTGGGCGAGCCGGAGGACGACGGCTTCAGCCTCGCCTGCGTGGCGGGCGTCGGCGCCGCCGAGGCGGCCCGGCGACTGGAGGCCGTACCGGCTGACGACGCCGACGTCGAAGAACTGATGGAAGACCCGTTCGCGGACTTCGACAACAGCCTGGCCATCATCGGCGTCACGGACGTGCCCGGCGGATGCGTCGTCTTCCAGCCCGAGGGGTACAACGCGTCCACCCCGGGCGTCATGAAGCGCCTGTCGGCCGGCTCCGTCTGCTACGGCATGTTCGCCAACCCCAAGAGCGGCAACCAGGGAGCCGTCTGCCGCGACGGCGTCATGGAGGATTGGGACACCCATCCCGGCGGGGGCTCCGTCTCCGACGACGAGCCCGCCGAGGAGATCCTCGCCACCTACCTCTACCACCACCGGGCGGTGGCGTACTGCTTCGCCGGCGCGGGCCTGCGACCGGCCGACGCCCGATCGCTCACCTTTCGACCTGACATGTGGCTCAGGCTTCCCGAGCGGGACTGGTGGAGCTGATCAGGGCCGATCGCCCCGCGCAAGGGCGCGCCCTTCTTCGCGCATCGGAAAAAGAGACAAGATCCACAAAACGCACCAATGAAGATCAATGAGCGCTACCGTGGAAATGATCACTGCGGCGGCGTGTGCCGCCCCACGAGGAAGGACCATGCATGCGACAGAAGGCCGCACGGTTCGGTGTGACACTGGCCATGGCCGGAGCCCTCGCCGCCGGCACCCTCGCCAATGCTGCTCCGGCCGGCGCCACGGCTACGAGCTGGGCCCCCTACCAGGCGTACCGCACCCTTCAGAACTGCGTCTCGGCCGGGACCACCCTGCTCGTCACCAAGGGGTACAAGGAGTACGAGTGCCGCTGGGACAGCCCGTTCTACATGCTCTGGCTGAGGAAGTAGCTCACCGGCGCGGCCAGGTGTCCCGCCGCTGAGCCGCTCGCCCGGCGGCGTCACCACCGCGATCCACGAGGCCACGGACGACGTCGCACGTGTCGTGCGGCGCCGTCCGCCTCCCTCAGCCGTCCGCCTCCCTCACCCGCACGGACCTCATCGCGCGACCGCGATCCCCTGGACGCCCCCCACACCCGATGGCCCGATGCACCCGCCCCTACAATCGGCGGTCGGGCACGGATCCGAGGCGGCACCCCCGCCGCCGGCCGCAAGCTCGCCTCCCGCGCGCGGGCGCGGGTCGCCGCGGTCAAGGAGCTGCCTCAGGCGTCCAGGGCCGAGACCGAACGCCTGCTCAAGGCGTTCAGGGCGGCCGCCGACGTGGGGAACCTGGCTGGGCTCGTCGAGCTGCTGCACCCCGAGGCCGTCTACGTCGCCGACGGCGGCGGCAAGGTGACCGCCGCGCGCCGACCGGTCCAGGGCGCCGCGGCGATCGCGCTGCTGGCGGTCAGGCAGATCGAGATCAGGCGTCCGGACGCGTTCCAGGTCGTCGAGGTGAACGGGCAGCCGGCCCTGGCGACGTACCGCGGCGGCGAGCTGGTCTGGCTCGACACCGTGGAGATCACCGACGGGCGCATCACGACCTGGCGGAGACTGGCCAATCCCGAGAAGTTCGCCCACATCGGTCACATCTGAGCCCGCTGTCCGGTCTCCCTGCCGACCCCTGATCCCCAGGGGAGGTTGAGAGGACTGGACAATGGCCCACGTTGTGATCATCGGAGGCGGTTTCGCGGGCGTCTGGAGCGCGGCGGGCGCGGCGCTGGCACGCCGCCGGGCGGGCGGAGCCGCGGATCTGCGCATCACGCTCATCGCGCCGAACGAGCACCTGGTGCTGCGGCCACGCCTGTACGAGCCGGAGCCGGACCTGGCCAAGGTGGAGCTGCGCAGGATTCTCGGCCCGATCGGCGTCGACCATCTGCGCGCCTCCGTGACCGAGATCGACACCGGCCACCGCACAGTGGTGGCCGACGGCATGAAGATCGGCTATGACCGCCTGGTGCTGGCGGCCGGCAGCCGGCTCATCCGGCCCCACGACCTACCCGGCGCCGAACGGCTCTTCGACATCGACACCCTCGACGGGGCCCGGCGGCTCACCGACCATCTGCGCCACCGGGAGGACTACACGGCCGTGGTCGTCGGTGCCGGGTTCGCCGGTCTGGAGGCCGCGACCGCGCTGGCCACCCGTGGCCGGGTGCTGCTGGTGGACCGGTCGCAGGTGGTCGGGCACCAGCTCGGCCCGGGCCCGCGTACGGAGATCGAAGCCGCACTGGACGAGCTGGGCGTCGAACGCCGTCTCGGGACGACGGTGACCGAGGTCGGCGACGGGTGCGCCGCCCTGTCCGACGGCACCGAGGTCGAGGCGGACGCGGTGGTCTGGTCGGTGGGGATGCGGGCCAGCGACCTCACCCGGCAGATCCACGACGAGCTCGACCACCTCGGCCGGATACCGGTGGATCGGTGGCTGCGCGCCCTTCCCGAGGTGTTCGTCGCCGGGGACACCGCGGCGGCGGCGTTCGACGCCGAGCACACGGTCATGCAGGCGTGCCAGCACGCCACGCCGCTCGGCAAGGTCGCCGGGTACAACGCGGCGGCCGACCTGCTCGGCGTGCCGCCGCGCGACTTCACCCCCGGCCCGTACGTCACCTGCCTGGACCTGGGCGCCGCCGGCGGGGTCTTCACCCGGGGCTGGGACCGGCGGGTGATGGCCTCGGGCGACGACGGCAAGGAGATCAAGGTACGGATCAACCAGGCCATCCACCCGCCGGTCGACGACGCGGAGAAGATCCTCGCCGCGGCCGACCGCGTCCACATCGAACTCCCCTTCTTCCCGCGCGACGAGGAGGCGACCACTCCCACCCTCTGACTCCGGGACGCGGCGACCCACCGGCCGCCGCGTCCCGGTTGTCGTATCGCGTGCACCCCGGGAATCAACAACCGGTCGAGGCGTCAGCCATGTGGCCTGCGCGGATGCAAATTCGGCACTCGCCATCCGACTAGCGCTCATACAGAAACTGATATTGGCCTATTTCCGATATCGATATTAGACATCACTTGATCACACCTGCTTTGCTGCTGTTCTCTGATCGACGACCAGCAAGGATTCGACATGCGACATCTCCACGCCCGCCGATTCTCTGCCGCTCTGCCCGCGACCGCCCTGGCGATCGCCCTCGTGTCCGGTGGGACCCTCGGCGGCGGAACCGCGTCCGCCGCCGCCACCGTGGTGATGGCCCCGGCGGCGGTTCTGGGAGAGGGCCAGGTCAGGAAGGACCTGCGCGCGCTGGAGGCGTCCTTCAAGGGCCGTATCGGGGCGTACGCCATCGACACGGCCACCGGCAAGACCGTGGCGTACCGGGCGAGCGAGCGTTTTCCCCTCTTGTCCACGTTCAAGGCGCCTCTGTGCGCGGCCGTGCTGAACAAGGCGCGCACCGCCGAGCCCGGCCTGATGAGCAAGGTCGTCAAATGGACGGCCGCCGACATGAAGCCCAACTCGCCGGTCACCGAGAAGCACATCAAGGACGGCCTGACCGTCGCCCAGTTGTGCGAGGCGGCCGTCACCCGGAGCGACGGCACCGCGTCCAACCTGCTGCTCAAGCAGATCGACGGGCCCGCCGGACTGACGAGGTACTTCCGCACGCTGAAGGACCCGATCTCCCGCATGGACCGCTGGCACCCCGAGCTCAACGACTGGACCCCCAAGGACAAGCGCGACACCACCACACCCGCGGCCATCGGCCGCGACCTGCACCTGCTCACGGTGGGGAACGCGCTGCACGCCGAGGACCGCGAGCAGCTCGTCGCCTGGCTGCTCGCGAACAAGGTCGGCGATGAGCGCATCCGCGCCGGCCTGCCCAAGACCTGGACGATCGGCGACAGGACCGGCACCAACTCCGACGGCTTCGGCGGTGGGAACGACATCGCCGTCATCTGGCCCGAGAAGGGCGCCGCCCCCATCATCATGGCCGTCTACACCAACCGCACCCCGGGCCTGGCCACCGACAACGGGACCATCGCGAAGACCGCCACCATCCTGGCCCGCGGCCTCGGCAAACTCTGACCTCACGCCCGGAACCGTCTCCCGGGCGCCCGCCTCGTAGGTGGCGCGTCCACTGACTGCCGCCTCCGGGACATCTGCGATGCCGGCTGGCGCGCGCCATAGATCCGTCAGCCCTCCTGCGTCTTAGGGTGCGAGACACGAGGAGAGCCCTTGCACCCTGACCATCAGCGCGACTTCACCGAGTTCGTCGCCGGCCGATCCGACAGCTTGATCAGGCTCGCCTACGTCTTGACCGGCGACCAGCACGCCGCCGAGGACTTGCTGCAGACGGCCCTGGCCAAGACAACCGCCCACTGGCGGCGTATCCGCGACAACCCGGAGGCGTACGTCCGCCGGGTCATGTACCACGAACAGGTCGGGCGGTGGCGCAGCCCGCGCTGGGGCCGCGAACGCGTGCTCGAAGCGCCTCCCGATCACGGCGTGGCCGACCGCACCTCCGAGGTGGAGACCCGGATCACGCTGGCCAAGGCGTTACGGGTCCTGCCCGCGCGCAAACGAGCGGTACTGGTGCTGCGCTACTACGAAGACCTCCCGGAGTCCGAGGTCGCCAAGATCATGGGCTGCTCGGTGGGCACCGTACGCAGCCAGACCCATCAAGCCGTCGCCCGCCTGCGCGAACTGGTCGGCGAGACCGTCATCCTGGAGGGCCTGCAGTGACCATCGACGAACGGCGGATCGCCGAAGAGTTGCACCGGATGGCCGACGAGGCCACCCCCGTGAACCCGCTGGCCTACGCCACGCGGGCTCTCGCCGGGCGCCGGCGCCGGGCGTGGTCGGTCGCCGGACTCACGGCGGCGGCCGTGGCCGCCACCGTGGCCGCCGCAGTGGCCGCCGCAGTGGCCGCGGCGGTGGTTCTGCCCTCCCCGGGCACCTCCGGCCCGGACACCGCGGCCGGTGTGGCCACCCTGCCGGACAACACCCCCGAGCAGTTGCGGCTGGTACGCGAATGCATGCCCAAGGGCGGACCCGTGCACGACATGGACGGGAACCTGCGGATCCCCGAGCACGGGGTGACTAACGACTTCCGGGTGCTGGTGGAGTACCGGGACAAGGGCGGGGTCACCGCCCTGGTGGGCAGTGACGCCGGTTTCGTGCTCTGCACGCCGACCGAACAGAAGGACATGGCCGAGCGCGCCGTCTTCACCTACTGGGGGTTCAGGCCGCCCGGGAACCTGGCCGGGTTCTCCGGTGATCTCCAGGTGGACGCGTACACCAACCACACGTATCCGTACACCGTCGGCAAGCAGCGGATCCAGTACGACGACGTGTACCGGGTCGTCACCGGGCGGGTCAGCGACGCCGTGCGGCGGGTCGAGGTCGACTGGGCGGACGGGCGGCGCACGTCCGCGCGGATCGCCGACGGGTTCTTCATCGTACGGATCATCGGCAAGCTGGTGCGCGACCCTGAGGACCCCAAGAGAAAGGAGGCCACGATCCTGGACTCGCCGCCCGTCACGGTGACGGCGTACGGGACCGACGGGAAGATCCTTCGGCAGCAGAAGAACGTCGCGTTCGGGCCGCTGGGGCGCGGCAGCGACTGACGGCAGCCGCTGGAGCCGCCTGGCGCGGACGCGGCGACGGCTGCCGGCCGCCGATCGACTTGTGTTCGCCTATGGACGAACTTCTAGCGTCGATGCCATGACGCAAGACGAACTCAGCGGCCGGCAGACGTGGGCACGCGCGATGCGCCCCCCTCCGGGCGGCGGATCCGGCCGGTCGGGCATGAGCAGGCTGACAGGTCCGGAGCTGCGCGCCGCGAGCGTGCTGGCGTCCGGCGGGTTGATGGCGGTGCTGGACGCCACGATCGTCGCGGTGGCGCTGCCGCAACTGATGGCGACGTTCGACACGTCGCTGACCGCCGCCCAGTGGATCATCACCGCGTACACGCTCGCGATGGTCGCGACGATGCCGCTCGCCGCCGGTCTTGCCGGACGGTGGGGAGCCCGCCGCGTGTACGTGGGGGCGCTGGCCGGTTTCGCGGCCGCCTCCGCCGTCGCCGGCCTGGCCGGCGACCTGGGCTGGCTGATCGCCGCACGAGCGGCGCAGGGCCTCGGCGCCGGCCTGATGGCGCCCTTGGGAATGGCGATCGGGTTCGGCGCCGTGGCGGCCGAACGCCGTGGCCGGATGATGACGATCACCGGCCTGCCGATGCTGATCGGGCCGATCCTGGGCCCGGCACTGGGCGCGCTGCTCCTGGGCGCCGGGTCGTGGCGGGCGTTGTTCTTCGTCACGGTGCCGCTGGCGCTGCTGGGCGTCGCGGGCACGATGGCCTGGCTGCCGGCCGACGCCGCACACCGGCATCCTGGCCGGCCTGACCTGGCCGGAGCGATGCTGCTGGTTCCGGGCATCGTCCTGGTGGCGTACGGCATCAGCGCCCAGGACGGCCCGGCCTGGACGCGGATCGCCACGGCCGTCCTCGGTGCGGTGCTGGTCGCGGTGTTCTCGGCCCGGGCGCTGGCCCATCCTGAACCGCTGTTGCGGATCGCCCTCCTTCGGAACCCGACGTTCGGCCGGGGCGCCGCAGTTCTCGCCCTGTACGCGGCCCCCTACTTCGGCTCGGCCCTGTTGGGGCCCGCCTACGTGCAGATCCTGCGTTCGGACGGCGCCTCGGTGACGGCCGCGTTGATGGTCCCCGGTGCGGTCGGCATGGGCGTCAGCCTGCAGGTCGCCGCCCGGCTCCTGGAACGGCTCGGTCCCCGGCTGGTCGTCGGCGCCGGGCTCGGCGTCGCGATCGCTTCCGGCCTCCTCCAGGTGATCGTTCTCCGGCCGGACACGTCCTACCTGGTGCTCGGCGTGCTCGGATTCCTCCAGGGAGCGGGCACCGGCGCGATCATGATGCCGACGATGTCCAGCGCCAGCCGCGACCTCAACGGCTCCGACCTGGCCTCCGGCTCCGCGCTGTTGTCGCTGGTGAACACGGTCGCCAACGGCATGGGCACCGTGGCGGTCAGCGCGCTGTTCGCGGTGCTGACCGCCACGATGACCGGCGGTGGGTCGCTCGCTGCCCTGTCCGGCCTGGGAACGGCGGACAGAGCGACTCAGGTGGTCACCATCGTGGATGCGCTCCGGTTCACTCAGGTGGCGGCTCTCCTCGTCATGTCGCTCGCCTTGGTCGTACAGTTGCGCTCCCCGAGACGAACCCCATGACCCGTCCCCGGGCCGTCGGTGGGCCGAGCCGCCGATCCGTGTTGGGACTTCTCACGCGTTGAGTGAGGCCAGGGCCCGGCGGGTGACGTCGGCCGGGGCCGCGGCGATGACGTCATCGAGCGCGTCCATGGAGGTCTGAAGGTCGCTGATGGCCTGAGCGATGCGGTCGCGCTCCCGGTGGAGGTCGGCGAGCAGGTCCGAGCAGGTGGGGACGAGGCGGTCGCCGGTGTCCCGCAGGCACGGCAGGACCGTGGTGATGGTCGAGGTGTTCAGGCCGGCGGCCAGCAGGCTGCGGATGCGGCGGACGACGGCGACGTCCTCTTCGACGTATTCCCGGTAGCCGCTGGCCCGCCGCTGCGGGTGGAGCAGACCCTGCTCTCCGTAGTAACGCAGCAGGTGGACGGCCACGCCGGTCCGCCGGGACAGCTCACCGATGCGCACGACGCCCCCTGACGGCGAGCCGGGCATCACCCCGCCTCGACTTGACTCTCATACCGATATGAGACTTTAACGTCTGCCGCATGAAGATGAACAAGGGGTTCGCGACGCTCGCGGCATTGTGCTCAAGCGTCTTCGTCGTGGGCACGTCGGAGTACCTGATCGCCGGGTTGCTGCCCCAGGTCGGAGCCGACCTTGACGTCTCCGTGGGAACCGCCGGACAGGCGGTCACCGCATATGCGCTCGGAGTGGTGGCCGGAGGACCGCTCATGGCCCTGCTGACCTCGCGCCTGCCGCGCAAGGGGCTCGCCATCGGCCTGATGCTGCTGTTCGCGGCAGGCAGCGCGATCAGCGCGGTGGCCCCGTCGTTCGGCCTGCTGCTGGTGGGACGCGTGGTGTCCTCGCTCAGCCACGCCGCCTTCCTGGCTCTGGCACTGGTGACGGCGACCCGGGTGGTCCCGGCGGAGCGGACGGGCTCGGCCATCGCCACCGTGGCCTCCGGCTTCACCGTGGCCACGCTGCTCGGGGTGCCTCTGGGGGCACTGCTCGGGGAGGGCGCCGGATGGCGGGCTCCCTTCGCCGTGCTGACCGTTCTGTCCCTGGTGGGCACCCTGCTTCTGGCCGCCGTCCTGCCCCGGCAGGAGGCGCCGTCCACGCGACTGCGTGACGAGATCCGCGTGGTGACGCGCCGGCCGGTCATGCTCGCCATCGCCACCACCGCGGTGGGCTTCTCCGGGGTCGCCACGGTGTTCACCTACATCGCCCCGCTGCTGATCCGCGTCTCCGGCTTCTCCCCCGCGGCGGTCTCCGGTCTGCTGCTCGCCTACGGCGCCGGTAGTTTCATCGGCAACCTCACCGCCGGAAGGCTGACCGACAGGTCGATGAGCGCCACCGTACGCGGGGTCTTCGGCGGGCTGGCGGGAACGCTCCTGCTCGTCCCGTTCGCCGTGGTGTGGCAGCCCACCGCCGTGGCCGCGGTCCTGGTACTCGGCCTGCTCGCCACCGCGACCATCGCCCCGCTGCAGGGACTGATCCTGCACCACGCGGGCGCCGCCCCGAACCTGGCGGTCTCCGCCAACGTCGGCGCCTTCAACCTCGGGGCCGCAGTCGGCTCGGTCATCGGCGGCGCGATCGTCGCCGCCGGCGCTCTACGGTGGACCGGCCTGGCGGGGGCGGTGCTGAGCCTGATCGGACTGGCCCTCACCTGTCTCGTCCTTCCCCGGACGCGGACGCCGACGAAGGACTCCGGACAGGAAGTCCCGATCGCCGTCTGATCCCCCGTCACCCACCCAAGGGGACAGTACGTCTCCATGACCAGGATCATCTCGCCCAGCTCGCGGCGTCACAGTCGGGCGGTCATCGTCATGGTGGCGGCGGCCAGCGCGGCGAGCAGGGCCCAGGCGGGTGCGAAGCTGCCGGTCAGGTCCGTGAGCAGGCCGAGCACGGGAGGCGCCAGGATGATCGCCACCTGACTGACGACCATGGCCAGGCCGAGGATGAATCCGGCCCGGTCCGGCGGCGCCGATTCGGCGGCGTAGGCGACCCAGGGGCCGTACCAGCCGATTCCGAAGAAGCCGAGCCAGACGAAGACCAGGCAGGCCGCGACGGGAGACCGGCCGATCGGCGTCGTCAACACCATCATGGCGATGATCACGGCGGCCAGGCAGGTCATGACCCAGGCGTGGCGACCGGATCCGTGACGGTCGCTCCAGGCCGCCAGGCAGACCCGGCCCAGCGCGCCCGCGCACTGGACCGCGACGTAGACCAGGGCCGCCGAGGCGGAGTCCATGGACGTCACCTCGTGCAGGTACAGCACGGTGAGAACGCCCACACCGCTGTGCACCGACGCCATGCTCGTACCGGACAAAATGATCTTCTTCATGTACGGTTCGCGGAGCAGTCCCAGCCGCACGCGGGACGTGTCCGGCATCGGACGCCGGTCCGGTGGACGGCGGTAGAAGACCATGAAGGCGACGGCACCCGACAAGGCGACGAGCGCACCCGCCACGAGCGTCGACCGCCAGCCGAAGGCCGTCGCCAGTACGGGAAGCGCAGAGGCGGCGACGACGCCGCCGAGCGGAAGTCCCGCCTGGCGGACACCCATGGCCAAGCCACGCTGCGAGGCGTCGAACCAGGACGCCACCGATTTGCTCCCGCCCGGCTGAATGGTGCTGTACCCCGCGCCGACGACCAGCAGGGCGACGAGCAAGGAGACATATCCCGGGGCCGCACCGCCGACGGCCAGCGCGGCGGCGACCACAAGAGCGCCGATCCCGACGACCCAGCGTTCGTCGTGGCGGTCCAGCAGTCGTCCCGCCACGAGCAGTCCGGCCAGAGGAAGCAACTGAGCCGCCGACTGCAGCAGGCCCAGTTGGGTCGTGTTCAGCTCCAGGTCTCGTTGCAGGTGGACGCTCATCGCGCCGATGCCCTGCACGAAGAACGCGGCCGTGGCCTGGGTGAAGGTCGCGACAGCCAGAATGACCCAGCGGTACCGCGAGGTCCTCACGGCTTCCAGCACAACAGGGGATCCGGATGGTCGGAGAAGCCGAGCTGCCGGTAGAGCGGTTCCGCATCGCGGGAGGCGGTGAGGTCGACCCGTACGGCGTCGCGGTCGCGGAACCAGTCGAGCAGACCGAGCATGATCGACCGGCCGTGCCCACGCCGCCGGTACGACGGGTCGGTGACCATGCCGATGACGTGGCCGATCCGCCCGTTGCGGGAGTGTGGACCGGGGAACCACTGCTCGATCGTGCCGATGCCGCAGGCGGCCAGGCCGAGGTCGCCGTCCGCGACCAGGATCCGGCAGTCGGGTTCGGTCAGCTTCTGCTGGAAAACCCGTGCGAGCGCGTTACGCCAGTCGTCCGCGGCGTTCGCGGGGTTGAAGAAGTCGCCGCCGAGGTCGTCGAAGAGCAGCGCCCGGAGGCGGACGAGTTCCGGAATGTCGTGCTCTGTCGCTGTTCGCGTCATGACGTACAGGCTGATGTAATGGGCTTGTGCACCTCAACCCTTACGGCGCGGACGTGGTGAACTTCGCCGCGGAACTGGCGAACCGCCCGCCGGCGAGCGCACCCGAACTCGCCGACCGCTGCCGCACGGCCGGGCTGGTGCTGGAACTCCCCGTCGAACCATCGGATCTCGACCAGACCCTCGCCGTCATCAACGCCTGGACGAACGTCGTCGACGCCCCGAACGAGCGCGAGAAGGCCAAGCTGGTCAACGAGATGCTGGCCCGGTCGGCCGCCTATCCCCGGCTGACCGACCACGCTCACGGCTGGCACCTGCACTATCGCGACGACCTGCAGCCGCTCGGCGCGGTGCTGTTCGCGCTGATCTCCGTGGGCACGGCGATGCACCTCGTCAGCCGGGGGATGGACCGGCTCGGACGGTGTGCCGCCGCCGACTGCGAGATGATCTTCGCGGACACCTCACGCACCGCCCGGCAGCGTTACTGCTCCCAGCCGTGCGCCAACAGGGACGCGGTACGCCGCCACCGCGCCCGCCAGTCCACGCCGACGTCAGGGTGATCGAGGCAACCCCGCACGCCGACGCCATGGCCTGGCCCGGCAGGTCGGGGGCGCTCACGGGCGAGGGCCGTCACCTGCCACCGCCTCGTCCAGAGCACGGAAGGAAACCCGGGTCGCGGCCAGATCGGGATCGCGGACGTGTTTCTTCGCCTCGGACTCCGGAACCAGCCGCCGGTGCTGTATCTCGAACTCCGGCACCCATTCCTCAAGCCGGACCTCCGCACGCCAATAAGAACGGACGAGAACCAGACCAAGCTCACGCCCGCGCACGCATTCGCTGCGCGAACAACCAAGCAGGCGGCTACCGATGACGGTGACGCACGCCTCTTCGAGCATTTCCCGGCGCAGGGTCTCCTCGATCGTCTCCGTTCCTTCAGGACGTCCTGCGGGGAAACCCCAGTGCTCGCCGTCATGGCTGATCAGGACCAGCTCATCGGCAGCCGTCACGCAGATGCCGGCGGCCCCGTGAGGCCGGCCTTCCTGCGGGTCATCGACAGTGTGCCAGGACACCAGCCAGTCCTGGCCGTTCGAATGCGTCGGCATCCGCTCCCGGTCACGGGCAGGGACGACAGATGTCATATGGCTCTCCTGCTGAGGTTCGCGATCAGAAGGACCGGCGAGGCCCTTGAGGCGGCTGGAGCGGCGATCATCTCCGAACCGGTCCGGGACCCCGGGGTGATCTGAAACTGCCACTCTTGTGCCATGGTTCGCACATCACTGATCGCATGCTGCTTAGCCATCTCGCTCGCCGGCTGCGCAGATAGCCCGGCACCGGTGGCGTCATCCGAGTCCGCTCAGCCGAAACCCGCCGCCGCCCCGCAGACTCCCCTGCAGCAGAGCACCATTCCCGGCACGCAACAGTATTACGCCACCGATCTACGACCCGGCGACTGCATCGAACCTCTTCCCCAGACGTACCTGGTGACCGTCGTCCCCTGCCACGTGCCGCATTCGGCTGAGTTCGCCACCACATACGTCCTCCCCCAGGGACCGTATCCGGATGCGGACATGACGCGGCTCGCGCAGAACGGATGTCTTCCCATAATGCGCATCAAAAAGTCGAAAACGGATGAGATCGGCATGGCGTGGCTTGGGCCGGCCTTGGAGGACTGGCCGCGTTACCGGACCGTGTACTGCCTGGCCGTACGCATGGACGGAAAGAAGACAACGGGACGAGTGGTCGAGTAGCGACCCGTCGTCTCCCTCATGAGTGACCAGGGCATCCCGATCGCGACATCGCCGATCTCGTCGGCCACGCCGGCACCAGCGTCACATAGGCGGCCCACCTGCCCGGACCGCCGAACCTCCGCCCACGTGACGGGTGGAAGCGTGGTACTGGTGAATGAGCCAGCTGCCGCCCGCCCTTTTGGCCACGACGGACAGGCATATCAGGTGGACGTCACCGGTAGGCGCGGTGAAGGTCACCTCCGCGAATCCGTGCACGATCTCCTCGCTCAGCCGGCCACCCGACACCACCTCGACCTGTGCCGTCGTGCCGCGAACGACCCTGGCGTAATAGTCGAAGACCTCCTGCGGACCGTGTCCCAGCTGCGGACTGATGCCCTGGAAAAGCGCGTCCTGGCTGAACAAGGCGGCGATCTCGGCCGGTCGGTGTGCGTTGAAGGCCTGCTGCCAGTCGTGGAGGAGCCTGGTGAGAACGTCTGTAGCCCCGGTGCCGGTCATCGCGGGGAACCTGCGTGCAGAGCTTCCCGCGTCCACCGGTGTCGTGGCCGCGTAACCAGGCTACGGACACCTGCCCCAATGATCACGGCACCTGGCATTGATCTACTCCTTACCTGCTGAATCGATGCTCGGGACGGTAAGGCATCACATCCATGTGAAGGTCAAGGAGAAGGAACCGGATACGGATCGGCGAACTGGCAGGACCTCCTCAGGCCGGTCCGGCTGGACAACGGCCACCGCGAATACCCTGCGGCGGATGCTCAGGAACGTCGCCGAGCCGGTCCCCACACCCAAGGGCACGAACGGACGTCCCAGCAAGGCACACATCCGACAGCGAGCGGAGGCCGTACTCAACCACGCTTGGCACGGAGGGAGCCCGCGCCCTGCGCCGGGTGCGGTAGAGGCGCGGCCTGGAAGATCGCTTCCCGGACAACCGCTGCTCGTTTCCCGCGCCGGCGGACAGCAGTTGGTGCCGAGAACATCACCAACTGCAGAAGTGTGAAAGAAGTCAGCTTCTTGAGCCTGAGCAACCTTCAGTTCTTCCGGCGGCGTAAGGACGGGTGACTGTCGCCTGAGAAAGGACCGTACATGGCGGATGGATCGGAGTACGACGCGTTCGTCGAGGCGTCATGGCACCGGCTGCTCCGCACCGCCTACCTGCTCGCCCGTGACTGGGGTGTGGCCGAGGACCTGGTGCAGACGGCGCTGCTGAAGGCGTGGCAGGCCTGGCCGCGCCTGGGCGACGAGCGTGAGGCGTACGTCCGCAAGATCATTGTGAACCTGCACGTCTCCTGGTGGCGGCGCCGCTGGAGACGGGCCGAGCTGACCAGCGAGTCGCCGCCCGACCAGGCGCAGGCGGCCGACCACATGGGACAGGCCGACGATCGCGAACTGGTCTGGCAGGCGCTCGGCCGCTTGCCCGCCCGGCAACGGGCCGTCGTCGTGCTGCGGTTCTTCGAGGACCTGACCGAGGTCCAGACCGCTTCGGCGCTCGGCTGCAGCGTCGGGACGGTCAAGAGCCAGGCGAGCAGGGCGCTGGCCAAGCTTCGGGTGGACGAGTCATTCGCGTACGACAGGAGGGGGTAGCGCCGTGCATATCGACCAGGGAGAACTCCGCGACCTGCTGGATGAGCGCAGCAACCCTGCGCTCGACCGCCCGATCCCGTGGCACTCACTGCGGACCAGGACACGCGGCGCGCGGCGGCGCCGGTTGTCGGCCGTCGCTGTCGCTGTCACTTTCGCCGTCGCGGTCGTCACCGTGGGAACGATCGTCAGCCTGCGCGGGCCGGAGCAAGTCGATCAGCCGACCACCGCGACAGTGACCGAGAAGTTCCCGATCCAGTACGAGGAGTCCGACGGCACTGTCTACCGCAGGCTCGCCATTGCGGCCTTCGACCCATCACGCGAGGAATCGACGACATTCCAGGTGAAGGTGAGCGGCAAGCCGGTGGCCATCCTGCCTGACTGCCCGCATCCCAAAGCGGGGCCACCACGGGTCAGCGTGCGGGTGCCGGGCCTGAACAAGGACTTCACGCTGTCACTGAAGAACTCGTGCGAGCGGGGCAAAGCGGTCGACACGCAGCTCTTCCCCGCCGGGACTCGGACGGTGAGATTCTCCGTCACGACCTACCCTTGGGTGACGCCTCCGGGTAAATGGCGGTTCGGCGTGTACGAGTGGACGCCGCCGGCCACGATGAGGACCGCCTCGCCTCCGGTCGAGCCGCTCGCGAAGATCGGGAAGGAACTCAGCCTGGTCGCCAAGGGCAGCGCCACCTGGCCCGGCACCCGCGAGGTGACGCTCACCGTGCCGAACAGGGGCCACGGCCTGGCCATCGTCACCTACTGCGGGGACGGCCTCGCCGAGCGGCTCAGCCGGAAGCTGTGGGTGAACGGGCGCCTGGAGGACTCCGGCGTCTGCTCCTTCCCGCTGTCCGGGGCCGGGTTCCTCCACCTGGGCAAACGGCCGAGCAGTGAGAAGACGACAACGATCAGGGTCCGGTTGGAGACGTCCATCCCCGAGTACCTGCGGCGCCCCGGAACGCTGACAGTGGCCGTCTATGACGGCGACCTATGACAGTGCGTGATCGTGCCATGCGTAACCGGCTCAGGGGCATGGTCGGCATCAGTGTCCTCAGCCGGTGACGGTGGTGGCGATCGAGTGTCTTCTCTGCTTGATCACGGCGTCGTCAAAGCAGGCCGGTATGCGCTTGACGCGTATCGCTATGAAGGTGGATCAGAGAGCCATGTGTCGGCCGGTTTGAGAGCCACTTGCTGATCAACTGCCATGGAAGGTCATCGAAAAGGAGAGCCATGCCCGTGGGTCTGGGGCATGGCTCTCCTTGACGCTGTGTGTGTTGTCGGCGTACACATCCCGCTTCAGCGGGGTTCCTGGCGTTCTGCCGTTTCGCCCAGACGATGGAGCAGGTACGCCCAGCCGTCGCCGGTCTCCTCTTCGAGCGCGGCCGGCAGACCGCTGTGGCGCAGGGTGAGCTCGGTGCCATCACCGTCCGAGGTCAGGATGACTTCGACTCGGGACGCCTCTGGTGCCATGTCGGGCGCTCCCGGTGTGGCCTCCCAGCCGAAGGTGAAGACAAGACGTTCATACGGCACGAGCTCCACGAACCGTCCGCGCATCACCGGGCGTGGGCCCTCGTGCATCGCAACCTGCAACGTGCCACCGGGGCGGGCGTCCAGCTGGGCAGTTCCCCACCATTGCGCCAGGCGTGCGGGGTCGGTGAAGAACCGCCAGACCGTCTCGGGACGCGCACGGATGTGCAACGTCTGCTCAATAGTCCTGCTCACAACGATCCCTTCACGTCCTGGTCACCGGTGTGCGCGCGTTCTTCTTTCTCGGCTTCGTGCTGGAGGCGGCTGAGCGAGGTGGACCACATGGTCTCCAGGAACGTCACCGCCTCGGCCAGCCCCTCCGGACGTAGCCGATAGAAGCGGCGATTGCCTGCGCGGCGGACGTCGACGAGGCGGGCTGCTGTCAGCGTTCGCAGGTGCTGGGATACCGCAGGGCGACTGATCTCGGGAAAGCGCTCGGCGATCTCGCCTGCCGACACCTCGCGATCCCGCACCAGGACGAGGATGGCGCGGCGGGTCGGGTCCGCCACAGCGCGAAGCGCGTCGTCCATGGGCCACCGCCTTCGTTTGCGCACTGCCGGGACAGCATGTAAGTGTTTAAGCAACATCTTACACTCTATCGATGACGAGGATTCCCCATGTCAGGAGACGACAACACCCGCGCCCCGCGATCGGAGAACCAGCGCCTGAATGCGCTGGTTGGCCATTGGCGTTCGCAGGGGCGTATAGCGGCCACCGCGATCGACCCGGCGATCCGCATCGCCGGGTCGGACACCTACGAGTGGCTGGCAGGCGAGCACTTCCTCATCCACCGTGTGGACGTGCGCATGAATGAGGAGCACGTCGAGGTCATCGAGATGATCGGGCCCTACGATCCAGCGAGCCGGACCTACCCCATGCGCTCCTTCGACAATCACGGCAACTTCGTCACCATGTGGGCAAGCGTCGACGACGAGGGCGTCTGGACGTTCGCCGGTGAGACGGAGCGGGCGACGCTGGTGATCGCCGAAGACGGCGACTCCATGACGGCCGAATGGGAGCGCACCGACAACGGCTCAAACTGGCGGCACTGGATGGACATGAGCTTCACGAGGGCTCCCAGCCCCAGCGCCATCCCTCGCCGCTGAATCCCCCGCAGACCAGAAGCCTCACCGTCGAGCTCGCTCCTGGCAGAGGCGCCACAACACCATCATGCTGCGCGCGTCTCTCTGTGCGCGCCTTTGCACATGGAGGTGTACGCCGACAAGTGTGGCCAGCTGGCTTGTTCGGCTCTGGCTCGGGTGCGGGCAAGGCGGTAGGAGTCGGTGCCGGTCTCGATGATGTTGCCGGCGAAGGTGAGCCGGTCGACGATCGCGGCGCAGAGGTGCGGGTCGGTAGAAGCCGGAGAAGGACTCGTTGCCTGCGACGACGACGCTGTTCTTCTCTCTGCGTCCGGTGAGCACCTGGAAGAGCGGTCTCTCCATCGACGAGACCGCCCAGCTGTGCGGCCATGCCGGCACCACCGTGACTAAGACCGTCTTCCGCCACCAGATCCGGCCCGTCATTCAGACTGGCGCGCCGGCCATGGACCGAATCTTCGACGGCAGAGATGCCTAGCCCTGCAACATGTCACTCAGAAGATCACAAAGGCCCTTCCGGAACATCCGAAAGGGCCTTTGACCTGGGTGGGGTGTTCACGAGTGTGTCCAAGCAGGGATGAAGTGAGAGCCTGGAAGATCGCTTCCCGAACTCTGTGTGATCGTTTCCCGGACTGGCAGCAGCCGAACAGCCAGTGGCGTCAGCAAGCCGCCGGGGTTCGGGTCGCCGCCACTGGCCGTTCCGATACGGGTGGGCGTCGGGCTGGTCGGGGTCTGTAACGGCTTGATCGCTCGGGTTGATCACCGCTTCCGGGACGGACAGCAAGTCAAGAAGAATGCACGTGTGACCGGCACGCGCAGATCCCCTGAAGAGGGCGAGGACGACCTGGCCCGTCTCCTGGCCGCCATACCCGGACTGTCCTTGCTCGCCCGCACGGTCGTCGCGCTCCGCCCACGCCGCGGTGAGCCCGGCATCCGGGACAGCCATGTCGGCGGGCCGATGCTCTGGCCGGTGGACGAGCCCTGGCCGCGCTGCGCGGACGCGGACCACGGGAGCGGACGATCGGTGCCGATGGTGGCCCAGTTGTACGGCGCTCGCCGACACCGTGAGCGTGATCACCTCCCTAGGCGATCGGTGCCGATGGTATCCGTGGCCCAGTTGTACGCCGCCGACGTCCCCCAGATCCCCTTCCCCGAGGACACCGATCTGGTGCAGATCCTGTGGTGCCCCACAACGCACAACCTGCCAAAACCGCAGATCACGGGCAAGCACTGCCGGGTCTTCTGGCGGCGCTCCGGCGAGGTCGTGCACGGGCCAGGGGCGCAGCCTGACCCCTGGGAGCACTGGAAAGGGGAGTGGGACGAGGTCCCCCGGCCCTGCACCGTGCATCCCAAGCTGGTCGTCGAGTACCCCTGGTGGGAAGAGCTACCCGTCGAGCTCCGGAAGCAGCTGGAGAAACGGGAGGAGCTTTTCGACCTCTACTACTGGGAGGTGAGCCTTACGCCTGGCTGGAAGGTCGGCGGCAGCAAGTCCTGGTCCGGCAGCGATATGCCCGAGAGATTGGACTGCCCCGAGTGCAGCGCGCCTCTCGTCCTCCTGCTCCAGGCGGACTCCGCCGAGGACCTGCCGCTTGTGTCGGAGAACCCGGACACGTACCTGTGCACCGTGACAGGGCAGCATCTGGTGTGGGGGACGGAGGAGCACATGCTCGCCCGGGAGCCAGCCGGTTTCATGGTGGACGACGCCGCGGACGCGGGGATCTACGTCTGCTCCGCCGACCCGCGGCACCCGGCTCTGTACTTCACCCAATGAGGCCATGCTCCATGCACGAACCGCTGACCTCCCAGGCGTGGTTCACCGCCCGATGCTCGCCTGGCATGCGGACCCACCGACAAAGATCAACTGAAAGTCCTCCACCAGCGACCAGCCGGGCCTCCCCGGGCACGCTCCGCGACTTCCAAACCAGGAGGAACCCGATTCGGAAACCCTCGAAACGACAAGATCCCGCCTGATCGCGATGATCAGACGGGATCCCGTCAACTTCAGTCCGGCCGTTTCAAGAACGGCCCTGGGTGGAGATGAGGGGATTCGAACCCCTGACCCCTTCGATGCGAACGAAGTGCGCTACCGGACTGCGCTACATCCCCAAGGACTCGACCAGATTAGCAAACTCCCAGAGGTACTCGCGCCACCCTTTCAGTCGCCCACCGCTCGTCTGGGCGGTTCGGCGTACTGGTCGAACAGGACGTCGGTGTGCAGTGCGGTCAGGTCGATGACCTCGGCCTCCATCTCGGCCGCCGCCCGGCGCCGCTCGCGTGCCCGCCGTAGCCGCTCAGAGCGCGCCTGGAGCGCCCGTTCGCGGCGTTCCCGATCGACCTGTACGGCGATCCGCAGAAAGGCCGTGTACGCCAGCATGACGACCCCGGACGGCGCCACGCCCCACCACGGGATCATCTCGACCCCGGCCGTGACGACGGAGGCCAGCACGAGCAACGCGGTGAAGAACAACAACCGTCTGCGTCGCGCTACGATGATCGCCCTACGGCGAAGCCGGAACTGCCGGACATCGACCTTTTCGACCTCGGGTGCGTCCTCGTCGCCGATGGTGGCGTCGAGATTGTCCAGGTCGGGCAGGGCGTGCTCGCCGGTGTAGTGCTCCTCGAGCTCGGCGAGCTCCTGGAGGTTCGTCTTGTCCCGGCGCAACCACATCGGAATCAGGACGCACAGCCACATCACGACGATGGCGACATAGAGGAAGGCGCTGCTCACGACCACCTCCGGGCAGCACGAAAGCGCGTCTGTGCTCGTCGCGCCTTCATTGTGCTCACGTCACGCACCGTAAGACCGTGTGTCACTGATTGACGAGCATTCGGTGCGGTGTGTCGCGAGATCGTCAAACCTCTTCGACCGGAGATCCGCCGCGAGCGGCCGACTCACGTGCTCGCCGCCACTGTACGAGCAGGCCGCCGGGGACGTCCTCGACGGTCAGCGCGTAACAGATGTGGTCGCGCCAGGCCCCGTCGATGTGGAGTTGGCGACGCCGAATGCCTTCTTCCCTGAACCCGAGCTTCTCCACCACCCTACGACTGGCCTGGTTCTCAGGACGGATGTTCGCTTCTAGCCGATGCAATCCGGTGGTGAAAAAGCAATGATCGACGGCCAGGGCCAGGGCGGTGGGGATGATGGCCCGCCCGGCCAGCGCGCCGTCCACCCAGTAACCGACCTGGGCGGAACGGGCAGATCCCCACACGATGGCCCCCACGGTGAGCTGCCCCGCGAAGCGACCGTCGTAGGTGACCACCCACGGCAGCGCCAGCCCCTGCCGCGCCTCGCGGCGCAGGGTGCCGACCATGGAGATGTACGGGCCGAGCCCCGTTCTGAACAGCGGGGTCTCGGGGTTGCTCGGTTCCCAGGGACGCAGCCAGTCGGCGTTGCGCAACCTGGTCTCGCGCCAAACGCGTACGTCGCTCAGCCGCAGCGGCCGAAGGCCCACCGGGCCTTCGCTCAGGTTCGCCGGCCAGCCACGAAGTCGATCCACGCCTCTCATCATCCCCCCATCGGGCTCGATGTCGCCACGGATCATCGATCGGCAGACCGAAACCTGGTCAGCGGGGGTGGTCGCCGCCCTTGATCTGCTCGACCGCGTGCCGCAGGACGGGCGCGAGCACAGCCACCCCATCCCGGACGCCACCGGACGAGCCGGGCAGATTCACGATCAACGTGTCACCCGCCTGACCGGCCAGCCCCCGAGACAGAACCGACGTGGGCACCTTGTCGCGATTCGCCAGGCGAATGGCCTCCGCTATACCGGGAATTTCCCGGGTGATCACGCGGGCGGTCATCTCCGGCGTCAGGTCGAGGGGCGTGAGCCCGGTGCCGCCGGTGGTCACGATCACGTCGTAACCCCGGGCGACGCCGTCGCGCAGGGCCGCCTCGACCGCGTCGCCGTCGGGCACCACCAGCGGACCCGAGACCTCGCAGCCGGCGTCGGACGCCAGCAACTCGGCCAGCAACGGCCCTGACTTGTCGGCATATATCCCGGCGGAGGCGCGGTTCGACACGGTCACCACGAGCGCCCGAATCACGTGGCCTCCCTGGTCCACAGACCGGTCTTGCCGCCCACCTTCTCCTCCACCCGGACGTCGGTGATCACGGCGGCCGGATCGACCGCCTTGACCATGTCGATCAGCGCCAGGGCGGCCACGGTGACGGCGGTCAGCGCCTCCATCTCCACCCCGGTACGGTCGGCCGTCCGCACCCGGCAGGTGATCGCCACCCCCCAGTCCTCGACGTCGAGCACGACCTTCACACCGTGCAACGCGATCGGATGGCAGAGCGGAATGAGGTCGGGTGTGCGTTTCGCCCCCATGATCCCAGCGATCCGGGCCACCCCGAGCGCGTCGCCCTTGGGCACCTCGCCCGACCGCAGCAGCGCCACGACCTCGGACGACAGCAGCACCCGCCCGGTCGCCGTCGCGGTACGGGCGGAGACGTCCTTGGCCGAGACGTCGACCATGCGCGCCGCGCCCGTCTCATCCAGGTGCGTGAACTCGCTCACAGCCGGATCACCTCCACCTCGGACCCGCCGGGCACCTCGGTCACGTCCTCCGGCACCACGATCAGCGCGTTCGCCGAGGCCAGGGCCGCGAGCTGGTGGGAGCCCTGGCCGTGGACCGGCGCGACCGTGCCGTCGGAGGACAGCACGCCGCGCAGGTACGAGCGCCGGCCCGACGGCGAGCGCAACGCCGCGGTGACGTAGGCGGTCACCCGGGCCGTGTCGGTGGGCAGGCCGCGCATCTTGTCGAGCGCGGGACGTACGAACAGCATGAACGACACGAAGGAGGACACCGGGTTGCCCGGCAGGGCGAAGATCGGCACCCGGTCGTCGCCCAGCACGCCGAACCCTTGAGGCATGCCGGGCTGCATCGCGACCTTCTCGAACCTGACCGTGCCGAGCGGAGACAGCGCCTCCTTGACGGGCTCGTACGCCCCCATGGAGACCCCGCCGCTGGTGATGATCGCGTCGGCGCGCACCAGGTGGGTGTCGAGCTGGTCGAGCAGCACGGCGGGATCGTCGCCGACGGACCCCGCGCGGAAGCCCTCGGCGCCGGCCTCGCGCACCGCGGCCGTCAGGGTGAAGCTGTTGGACTCCCAGATCTGCCCGCGGCCCAGCGGCGTCCCGGGCTCGACCAGCTCGGCGCCGGTCGAGATGACGACGACGCGCGGCTGCGGACGCACCCACACGCGCCGCCGCCCCACACCGGCGATGATGCCGAGCTGGGCCGGCCCGATCACCGTGCCGGCCTTGAGCACCACCTCGCCCGCCTGGACGTCCTCGCCGGCTCGGCGAATCGCGTTTCCAAGCGGTACGTCACGATTAATCTGGACAGAGACCGTGCCCCCGTCCGTCCACTCCACCGGCACGACGGAGTCCGCCCCGGCGGGCATGGGCGCCCCGGTCATGATCCGGACGGCGTGCCCGGGGCCCACCGCCCGCAGTTCGTCGGACCCCGCGGCCACGTCGTCGATCACCGGCAGCATGCCGGGAACGTCCTCGGCCCTGACCGCGTAGCCGTCCATCGCGGAGTTGTCGAACGGCGGCAGCGGCACCGGCGAGGACACGTCCTCGGCCAGCGTCGTGCCTAGCGCCCGCTCCAGCTCCAGCTCCAGAGGCGCCAGCGGACGCACAGTGGCCAGGATCTCGGCCAGATGCGCGTCAACCGATCTCATCGAGGAACTCCCGCAGCCACGGCACGAACTCCGGCGCGAGATCCTCACGATCCGCGGCGAACTTCACCACTGTCCGCAGATAGTCGAGCTTGTCGCCGGTGTCGTAGCGCCGCCCGCGGAACAGCACGCCGTGCACGGGGCCGCCCTCCTCGGTGCCGCGGCCGGCCAGCGTGCGCAGCGCGTCGGTGAGCTGGATCTCGTTGCCGCGCCCGGGCGGCGTGCTCTCCAGGACCTCGAAAACGGCGGGATCGAGCACGTATCGCCCGATGACCGCCCACGTGGAGGGCGCCTCGTCCACCGGCGGCTTCTCCACCAGGTCGGTCACCCGCACGACGTCGTCCTCGACGGTGCCGGCGATGGTGGCCACGCCGTAGAGCGAGACCTGCTCCCTCGGCACCTCCATCAGCGCGACGACGCTCCCGCCGAACGTGTTGCGCACCTCGATCATGCGCTGGAGCAGGCGGTCGCGGTAGTCGATCAGGTCGTCGCCGAGCAGGCACGCGAACGGGTGGTCGCCGACGTGATGCTTGGCGCACAGCACCGCGTGCCCGAGCCCCTTCGGCTCACCCTGCCGCACGTAGTGCAGCGTGGCGAGCGAGGCGGGCTCGCGGACCTGGGACAACCGTTGCTCGTCGCCCTTGGCCTCCAGGGCCTCCTCCAGCTCGAACGCGCGGTCGAAGTGGTCTTCGATGGACCGCTTGTTCTTGCCGGTGACCATGAGGACGTCGAGGAGCCCGGCGGAGGCGGCCTCCTCGACGACATACTGGATCGCGGGCTTGTCGACGATGGGCAACATCTCCTTGGGTGTCGCCTTGGTCGCCGGGAGGAACCGGGTGCCCAGACCCGCGGCGGGCACGACGGCTTTCGTCACAGGGTCGAAGTCAGCCATGAGTAGACCCTAGTGGAGGTACCTGTGGACAAGCTGAACCTGCGTCGCCAACTGCTCGCGGCGCGCACCCGTCTGTCCTCCGAACAACTACGGGCAAACGCCACCAAGGTCCGCGAGACGCTGCTCGAACAGCCGTGGGTCCAGATGGCCGGTCTGGTGGCCTGCTACTGGTCGGCGGGGTCGGAGCCGGAGACGCACGGTCTCGTGTTCGCTCTGTGGAAACACGGCGCGACGGTGATCCTTCCGGTGCTGAAAGAGGACAATGACCTGGATTGGGCGGTCTACGACGGCCCGGACACACTCGCCCCGGGCCGCTTCGGCATCATGGAACCGGTCGACACGCGTCGCGGCGTCGACGCCGTCCGCACGGCCGCGCTGGTGATCGTGCCCGCACTCGCGGTCGACCGCGGCACGGGGGTGCGCCTCGGACGCGGCGGCGGTTCGTACGACCGCGCGCTGGCCAGGGTGGGGCCGAACGTCCCCACGGTGGCCCTGCTGCACGACGGCGAGCTGATCGACGACGTGCCGGCCGAACCGCACGACCACCGGGTCCGTTTTGCGATGACGCCGGAAGGACTCACTAGGCTTATGTGACCGAAGGGACGAGAGGGGACCGGATGACGCTTGATGTCTGGCTCCTGATCGGCGCCGGAATTGTCATCGCGGCCATCGCGTCCGTACGCGTCGCACATCGCAGCGGTCTGCCCAGTCTTCTCCTCTTCCTGGCGCTGGGTCTGGTTCTGGGGGCCTCGGGGTTCGGCGCGAAGCTCGAAAGCCCGCAGGCCGTCCAGCAGATCGGCCTGATCGCGCTGGCGGTGATCCTGGCCGAGGGCGGTCTGACCACGACCTGGTCGCACGTCCGCAAATCGGTGCCACTCGCCCTGATCCTGGCCACCGTCGGCGTGACGGTGAGCATCGTGGTCGTGGCGCTGGCCGTCCAGGGGCTGCTCGGCATGGATCCGACCGCGGCGCTGGTCCTCGGCGCCGTGCTGGCCTCGACGGACGCGGCCGCCGTCTTCTCGGTGCTGCGCAGGTTGCCGCTCCCGACCCGGTTGGCGGGGGTTCTGGAGGCGGAGTCCGGCTTCAACGACGCGCCCACGGTCATCGCCGTCGTGCTGCTCAGCGGGGCGTCGCAGCGGCCGGCGTCCGTGGGAACGTTCCTGCTGGAAACCGCCATCGAGCTGGTCATCGGCGCGGCCGTGGGGCTCGCGGTCGGGCCCGCGGGCGCGTACGCGCTGCGCCGCGTCGCCCTCCCGGCCTCCGGCCTCTACCCGATCGCCGTGCTGGCCCTCACCTTCGTCTCGTACGGCGGCGCGGTGCTGCTGCACGGCTCCGGCTTCCTGGCCGTCTACCTCACGGCCCTCATCCTGGGCAATTCACGCCTGCCGCACCGCGCCGCGACCAGAGGGTTCGCCGAGGGCGCGGCCTGGCTGGCGCAGATCGGCCTCTTCGTCATGCTGGGGCTCCTGGCCTCGCCCAAAGAGCTGCCGTCGGCCATCGTGCCGGGCGTGATCGCCGGGTCCGTGCTGGTGATGGTGGCCCGTCCGCTGTCGGTGCTGGCCAGTTCCACGGTGGCCCGCGTCCTGCGACTGGACCGGGTGAGCTGGCGCGACCAGGCGTTCCTGTCGTGGGCGGGGTTGCGCGGCGCGATCCCCATCGTGCTGGCGACCATCCCGTGGGCGTCCGGCGTGCAGGGGTCGAAGGAGATCTTCAACCAGGTCTTCGTGATCGTGATCGTCTTCACGCTGCTGCAGGGGCCCACGCTGCCGTACGCGGCCCGGCTGCTCGGGGTGAGCGCGCCCGGCGAGGCGCACGACCTGGAGGTGGAGTCCGCGCCGCTGGAGGAGCTCAAGGCGGACCTGCTCCAGGTCAAGGTGCCCATCGGCTCACTCCTGCACGGCGTGGAGATCTTCGAGCTGCGCCTGCCCGCCGGGGCGGCCGTGACGCTGGTGGTCCGCGACGGCAAATCGTTCGTGCCGGACAACAGCACCCGCGTCCGGGCCGACGACCAGCTCCTTCTGGTCACCACGGCCGCCTGCCGTGACCAGGTCGAACGCCGTCTGCGCGCCGTGAGCCGCAGCGGCAAGCTGGCCGGCTGGCACGGAGAGCGGGGGTTGGAATAGGTGTTTGGCCCAATCGGTTAGCATTAGCAGTCGCATCGCTCGAGTGCCAGAACGTATAAGGAGGAGCGCGTGCCGACCTACCAGTACGCCTGCAACGACTGCGGTGAGCAGCTCGAAGTCGTTCAGAAGTTCACCGACGATGCGCTGACGGTGTGCCCCAACTGCCAGGGCAACCTGCGGAAGGTGTTCTCCGCCGTCGGCATCGTGTTCAAGGGTTCGGGCTTCTACCGCACGGACAACCGCTCGTCGTCCTCGGCCTCCTCCGCCTCTTCGACCACCCCGTCGAAGCCGGCCGAGAGCAAGTCGAGCGAGTCGTCGTCCTCGTCGTCGTCCACCCCGGCGCCGGCGCCCGCGGCGGCCTCCAACTAGGCACGTCGACCCCGCCCGCACGGGCGGGGGCCCTCATCGAGGCCGGTCGGCGTACGCGCCGAGCAGTTCCGGCGCGATGCGATCGACGAGCCGCTCCAGCTGTGGATCGGACCCCCAGTCGGCCACGAGCCTGCTCAGCCCCTCGCACGAGCAACGCACGAGCCTCAGGGCCGCCCGGTCCCCCTTCGGCGTGAGCCGCAGCCGCTCGCCGTCGTCAGAACGCTCCACCAGCCCCTCGTCCACCAGCCGGTCGACGTGGGGCCGGCCGTGTTCCCTGCTGACCTTGGCGCACTCGGCCAGCTCTCCCGCCCCGACCCAGCCCTTGCCGTTGAGCCTGGCGAGCACCCACACCCCTTGCGGCGGGACGCCGCTCAGCCCGGCCAGCGCCCCGAGCCGTTCGTAGTAGCCCCTGCGCAGGTCGGCATCGGCGAGCCGCATGAGCCCCCGTTCGACCTCCTCCAGCGACGACCGCTCGGCCGACGTGGCGCCCAGCCCCTCGCCCAGGTCCGCCGCCTTGGTGGTCTCCCTGAGCCGCGTCTGCGGGATGAACCAGCTCAGCACGAACGCCCCGAACATCACCGGCGCGGCCACCCGGAAGACGGTCGCGATGGCGTCGGCGTACACGTGGAGGAACTGACCGGCCAGCGCGGGAGGCAGCCGCTGGATGACGGTCGGGTCGCGCTGGATCCTCGACGGGTCGAACCCCGCCGGCAGCCGGGCCCTGGCCAGCACCTCCCGCAGGTCGCCGTTGAGCGTGCCGGTGAAGACCGCCCCCAGCGTGGCGACCCCGAAGGACCCGCCGATCGAGCGGAAGAACGTCGCCCCCGACGTGGCCACGCCGAGGTCCTTGAAGTCGACGGCGTTCTGCACGACGATCACCAGCACCTGCACGGTCATCCCCAAGCCGATGCCGAGCACCAGCAGGTAGCCGCCCATCGTCAGCAGGCTGCTGCGCTCGCTCAGCCCGGACAGCAGGAACAGCCCGATCGTCGCCACACCTGTGCCCGCGATGGGCAGGAAGCGATATTTGCCGGTCTTCGAGATCACCAACCCGCTGGTGATCGACAACGTCAGCATCCCGGCCATCATCGGCAGCAGGTACACCCCGGACAATGTGGGACTCACCCCATGCACGACCTGCAAGAACAGCGGCAGGTACGTGAGCGCCCCGAACATCGCGAACCCCACCACGAACCCCACCGCGGACGACATCGCGAACGCCCGCACCCTGAACAGCCCCAGGGGCAGCACCGGCTCCGCGGCCCGCCGCTCGACGGCCGCCCACGCCGCGACCAGCGCCGCCGCGGCCAGCGCCAGGCCGGCGATGACCGGACTCGACCAGGGATAGGTCGACCCGCCCCAGGTCGTGATGAGCACCAGGCACGAGGTCGCGCCGCCGAGCAGCACCACCCCGGCGTAGTCGATGCGGTGGCTGGTGCGCGTGTCGTCGCCGGGCAGCGCGGCCGCGATCACGGCCAGGGCGATCGCGCCCAGGGGCAGATTGATGTAGAACACCCAGTGCCAGGACAGATGGTCGACGAACAGCCCGCCGAGCAGCGGCCCCACGATGCTGCTGACGGCGAACACGGCGCCGAAGAAGCCCTGGTAGCGCCCGCGTTCGCGGGCCGAGACCACGTCGCCCACGATCGCCAGCGCGAGCACCATCAGGCCGCCGCCGCCCAGGCCCTGGACCGACCGGAACCCGATCAGCTCCCCCATGTTCCGGCTCAGCCCGCAAAGGGCCGATCCAAGGAGGAAGATGATGATCGCGGTGATGAAGAGCTTCTTGCGGCCGTACTGGTCGCCCAGTTTGCCCCACAGCGGCGTGGAGACGGTCGAGGCGAGCATGTAGCCCGTCACCACCCACGAGAGCTGCTCCAGCCCGCCCAGGTCGCTCACGATCGTCGGCAGGGCCGTGGAGACGATGGTCTGGTCGAGCGAGGCCAGCAGCATCCCGAGCATCAGCGCGAGGATGATGAGGCCCAGCCCTTTTTGCCGCATGCGGCGATCCTACTCTTCGTACTGGTGTGCGTACGCTCCGCGTTCAGGTTATCCACAGAACCGCGTTCGGCGTTCTCGGCGCCCTCGGCCGTCCGGCTACTCTCGGCGCCATGGTCACTCGCGCAGACATCGGCGTCCTCGGCGGTTCGGGCTTCTACTCCCTCCTCGACGACGCGGAGGAGATCGAGCTCTCCACCCCCTACGGGCCGCCCAGCGACGTCGTCACGGTCGGCCGCATCGGCTCGCGTTCGGTGGCGTTCATCCCCCGGCACGGCCGCGACCACCGCTTCCCGCCCCACCGCATCCCCTACCGCGCCAACCTGTGGGCGCTGCGCTCGCTCGGCGTGACCCAGGTGCTCGCCCCCAGCGCCGTCGGCTCGCTCAAGGCGGAGTACGGGCCGGGCGCCATCGTCGTGCCCGACCAGATCGTCGACCGCACCTCGGGCAGGCCGCAGACCTATTACGACGTCTCGGGGGCCGTCCACGTCTCCTTCGCCGACCCCTACTGCCCGTCCGGCAGAGCCGCCGCCGTGGCCACGGCCCGCTCCACCGGCTGGGGCGACGTCGTCGACGGCGGCACGCTGGTGGTCATCGAGGGCCCCCGCTTCTCCAGCCGGGCCGAGTCCCAGTGGTTCGCGGCCAACGGCTGGTCGATCGTGGGCATGACCGGCTACCCCGAGTCCGTGCTGGCCCGTGAGCTGGCCCTGTGCTACACCTCGCTCTCCCTGGTCACCGACCATGACGCCGGGGTCGAGGCCGGCCAGGGCGTGACCCACGACGAGGTGCTGGAGTTCTTCGCCCGCAACGTCACCCGCATGCGCACGCTCGTCGCCGAGACCGTCCAGGCCCTGCCCGTCGACCGCACGTGCCCCTGCGGCTCGGCCCTCGACGGCATCAAGCTGCCCTTCGAGCTGCCGTGAGCAGGCAGCCCGCCTGGTTGCGCGCCTGGGCCCGGCGCCGCCGCCTGATCGCGGCGGCCCTGGCCGCGCTCGGCGTACTGGCGGCCTATGTCGCCCTGCGTCCCGCCGCGGGCCCCGAGGTCCTCGTGGCCGCCCGCGACCTCGCCCCCGGCCTCCTGCGTCCGGGCGATCTCCGTCCGGCGCCGCTCGACCGTCCGCCCGACGGGGCCGTGCGCTCGTACGCGGCCGGCCGCTACCTCGCCGGCCCCATGCGCCGGGGCGAACCCCTGACCGACGCCCGCCTGCTCCATCCGGTGCCGCTGCCGCCGGGCACGGTAGCCGCTCCGGTGCGCATCGCCGACCCCGACGCCGTCGCCCTCATCTCCCCCGGCTCCACCATCGGCGTCCTGGCGGCCTGGGAGGGCGGCCGGCCGGCCCAGCTCATCGCCGACGACGTCCGGGTGATCACCATCCCGCCGGCCGCCGACGACTCCCGCACGGGCGGCGCGCTGGTGGTGCTGGCGGCCACTCCGTACCAGGCGGCCCAGCTCGCCGGCGCCCAGATCTCAGGACGCCTCTCCATCACCTTCAAAACGTAACGCCGAGTAATCGTTCGACTACGCTTCTCGGCCATGAACGGATTCAGAAAGTTCCTGATGCAGGGCAACGTCCTCGACCTGGCCGTCGCGGTCGTCATCGGGGCGGCCTTCAACTCGATCGTGCAGTCGTTCGTCGCCGATCTCCTCACCCCGCTGATCTCGGCCTTCGGCGGCCTGCCCGACTTCTCGTCGCTGAAGATCACCGTCGGCGACTCCAACTTCATGTACGGCAAGTTCCTCAACGCGTTGATCTCGTTCCTGGTGATCGCAGCGGTGGTCTACTTCCTGGTCGTCAAGCCGTACACGCATTTCAAGGAGCGCGCCGCGGCCCAGATCGAGGCGAAGACCCGCGACTGCCCCGAGTGCCTGTCAGAGATCCCGAAGGCCGCCTCACGCTGCGCCTTCTGCAGTGCCGAGGTCGTGCCCGCCTAGAGACCCGGCTCAGAGCTGCGAGTCGATCTTCGGGTCGTACTCCCAGTGCCACGGCTCGAACGGGCTGCTGTAGGCCCAGGCGGGATGGAACCACCCGTACCTCTTGGAGTTGTTCTCCATCCACACGAACTCCGTGGACCGGAACCGCTCCACCCCGCCGCACAGGTCCACAGCCAGCCCGAGACCGTGGTTGCTCCGCCCCGGCACGGCGGCGAACCCCGGCCGCCGGTAGTAGACGGACTGCTGCTCGGCCAGGCTCCGGTAGGCGTCCGTCACGCAGATCGCCTTGCCGAACCGCCTCCGGTAGGCCTCGTTGAGGCTGACGAAGGCGATCGTGGCGTCCGCCCGCAGACTGAACCCCTTCTGCTGCAACGGACAGAGCATGCTCTTGGGGATGAGCCCGTTGGGGAAGTTGTTGGCCGTGGCGGCCTGGAGGGGGTTGCAGCCCAGCGCCGCCCGTCCGACCTTGTCGATCTTGATGCCGAGCTTCACCAGCGCGGCGGTGAGCGACTTGACGATCTTGTCCGAACGCTGCCTGAGCGTGTCGATCTCGGCCGCCATCTGAGCCTCGGCCAGCAGGTTGCCCGCCCGCAACTCCTGGGCCTCGGCGGCCAGCCCCTCGGCCTGCTTGTAGAGGGTGCTGGTCTGCTCGACGGCCTGCTGCCTTACCGCGACCATCTGGGTGGTGTCCGAAAGCGCCCGCAAGGTGCCGACCCCGGCGTCCCCCGACAGGAACGGCACCACGCCGTCCGCCCCGATGGGCTGCTCGTAGAGCAACTCCGCCAGCTGCGAGACCGGCTGCCGGATGACCGCGAGCCTGCGCTCCAGGTCCTGCAGCCCGTTCAGCTTGGTCTTGAGCTCCTTCTCGGAGGCCGCGATCGTGGCGCGCCGCTTCTCCAGGGCCTTGGTGGCGTCCTCAAGCTCCTTGGCCGACCGCTCGGCCTCCTTGCGCAGCTCCGCCAGATTGCTCGGATCCCGCCGGTCCATCTGGGTCCGCGCCTGAGCCTGCGCCGCGGATGGCACGAAGAGAGAAGCCATCGCCATGACGACCGCGATCAGACCCGCTGATCGAGGGGATGGCACGTTCGACTCCTCCGTTTGCACACTCGTTACCCGGGTCAGGCACGCACGTTACTACAGCCCCCCGAGTGTCCGGACCGAACTCCGAAGAGCTGCTATGAGACAAAAAGCGCACTATGTACGGCTCCCCCTCCCCACCAGCACCGTCACCCCCTACGCCCGACTCTCCATGAAGTCCTGCGCCTTCCCTGAGCCCTTTGGTGTGGTTTCGCCTTCGGCGGCGCGGGATCCGGCGTCGCTGTGCATCCTGGGGTCTTCTACGTGGATGCTTCGGGACGGCACGTACTGGGCAGATGTGTCAGCCGCAGTCCTGACCTGCATTCCCTGCGGGTCGTAGGCCGTACGCCGGCCCGCAGCCATCCTTGAGTCGACTGTCGAGGCGTGGCATCGCCCTGACCGGCGTCCGGCTCCTCCCCGTCGCGCGTTCCAGCACCTTTCCTCACCCTCCACAAGCCTCCAACGTGCCCTTTGTCACGAAATCGCACGACACACCCACCCGCGCGGAACCCCCCAGGCACCCGAGCTCCTACGGCTCGGCCGTCGTGCGGGAAGGCCAGCTTGCCCCTACCGCCAGCGCGTCCTGGAGATCACCGCCGACAGCCTCCGTAGGGACACCTTCCGAAGCCATGCGGCCTGCAGCGAGTATGCAGCTCCTGAGCTGCGCCACCTGCCCAGCAGCCCCTCCTCATAGGAGGCGCACCGCCACCAACCCCTGCGCCCTACACCGACCTTGCACCGAGCCACCGTCAAGAGCTGTCGAACGCCGACAACCGATGTCCCACCCGCCAGAGCTGTCCGAAAGGGTAGATCCAACTCCATCAACCACCACCAGACTCACCCAAGCCACTCCCGCCGCCTCCAGACGCCACGACATAGAGGGACCAGGTCGCGCGGGCATGAACCGTCGCCGACCGGGCGACACCGCACACGACGAGCGCACCCTCCTCAGCCCCTGCCCGCCGCCGCCCTCACAATCCCGACAGCCAGCCATAGCGGGCATTCTGCGCCGCCTCCTGCTCACGCTCCCGGCACATGTCCCACAGCCAGGTGTCCTCCCACTCCCCCGCACATCCAGGCGAGGGCTGCGAAGGCGTAGTCGCGTACGGCTCCTCCTCAACCACCGGAGCCGGATCAGGCGCAGGCTTAGGCGCCGCGGGCCGCATCTCCAAGGCCTCGGACGCCTCAGAGACCTTCCGCACAGGCGCCGGAATCACCCCTCCGTACCGCCGATCGGGATGCGCGGGCGCGGGCATCCACACAGGCTCGAACGCCAACCGCACCGCCCTCCGCCCCTCCATCCCCACCGGCCCACCAACCCCCTCAAACCCCCGCATGTCCCCAGCCAACAGCCCGCCGGCAAGAATCGCAGGAGCCAACAACGCCCCGAACAACACGACGGGCCGCCTACGAGCTTGCGTGGATCGCCTCCTGGTCACAGGCAGACGCTATCCACGCACGAAGCGCAGGAATCTGACCGCTTGTCATGCCTTTACCGCAGCTCAGAGCACCCATAACCAACGTCACCAAACTCACCCCGGCCCGAAGGCCCACGCACTGTCCAACTTTCGCTAGGCTTACGAGAGTCCGCCTCCGTAGCTCAGGGGATAGAGCACCGCTCTCCTAAAGCGGGTGCCGCAGGTTCGAATCCTGCCGGGGGCACTCATCTCCACCAGGCATTTCGCCTTCTGACCTGCGGTTTCTCAGCCGCAGGTCTTTTGCTTACCAGACCCTTGATAGGCCGCCGAGTGCACCCGAATGCAGCCGTAGGACAGCGCTCTGGGGACATGCGGGGGATGATCTTGGTGACGTCCCCGAGGCACCCTGCGCCTGGGTTCATAGCCAGCCGAGCTTCCCTCTGCCGCCCACTTTCTCCTGCAGAGGACGAGTTCGGGTGAGCCTCGACAGGCACGGCGGTGAACCCTCTGACCGTCCCGCGCCGCTATTGGAGCCGGCTACGCACCTCGTTGATGAAGTCCCACCATTCGCCGACCCGTCCACCTGAATAGCCGTGCCCCTTCAGCGTCAGTTGAAGGGTCCGCTTCAGCGGATGCGGCGACTGCATGATCGCCTCGTTTCGCAGAGCCAGACGAGTGAGCTCGCCCTGTGAGGGCGACTGGTTGCTCTTCTGCCCGTTGCAGAGCCGATGTGCGGGGGCAAGGTTCCAGATCGCGTCCAGGTCGACTTTTGTACCGCTCAGGAGCCGCTTAAAGGAGTACGGAAACACGTGGTCGACCGCGACCTCGTCGACACCGGGGATGAGCGGTTGGGCGCAGATGATGCAGCGGCCATGCTGAAACCCGATGACAGCGTCAGTAACCCCGGCAACTGAGCGTCGCCGTTCTTTGTCGGTGATCCGCAGCGTCGTCAGATCGACCGCGACGCCCTCCTCCACAAGACTTCGCCCTACACCCGCGGCGAAGGAGGTCTCAACGATGCTCCACCTGGCGGCCAGTTCCGCCTGCAGGGTTGCCCTCTGCTCCGACAGAGCGACCTCACGCAGAGGCTCTGTCAGCTTGACCACCCGTTCGCGAGCGCTGCCGGTCACCTCGTAGAAGCGATGGGGTATCTCAACACCGCCGTTGCCGCGCAGATTGTGAAACTTCTGCATCACCATCTCGGGCATCGACTTCATCGCGGCGGCGAGCAGCTTCTCGGTGGGTGAGCCAAGCTGTACGGACTCCGCGGTCTCCTCCTGAGCCACGGTCAGGAAGTCGGCTCCCCCAGTCGCGCTCCGCTGCGAGGTCTGTGGTGCCTGTGCCAGATGCTCCACCAGGCTCATCGCATATGGCCTGGCCAGCTCCCGTAGAGGGATGTCGGTGCGCCCCTCGGCAGCGGCGCCCAGCAGCGCCTCCCCCAAGGCGAACTTGTAGGTACGCGAGTTGGCGCCCATGAGCACCGCCAGCCTCCATGAGGAGCGAGCGGTCGGTTCTTCGCGAAAGAACTCCACAGTCATCCGTACATACCAGCCTTGATCGCGTTTCGACCGGTTCAGGGTAGTTCGCGATCACCTGGATGTCACTGAGGCTCGATAGGCTCAGAAGCCTTGCAGGTAGGGCGCTCGAAGTGAAGGACGTGGAGCATGGGCAAATTGGTTCGGGACAAGATTCCGGACATCATCCGTCAGGGCGGTGAAGAACCGGTCATTACCGTGCTCGACGGCGTCGACTACCGCAATGCTCTGCTGACCAAACTGTTTGAAGAGGCCACCGAACTCGGCGAAGCGTCTCCCTCCGAAGTCGCGGAGGAGATCGCCGATGTGTACGAAGTTCTGCGTGCGCTAGCTACGGTCCATGGGCACGCCTGGAGTGCGATCGAGAAGGTGGCGGCCAACAAACGCGAGGAGCGCGGAGGGTTCCACCACCGTCTCTACCTGGCGTGACTGGTTCTTGCCCCGTCCGGACCATGAGGATCTCTGCTCAGATCTAATTCGTGGCAGAATGAATGACCCTGCGGGGATTCGCAGCGTCCTGTAACTCCTCAAAAGTGTCGGTGACGTGATCTCCAAACATCCTGAAAGAGCGATGAGCACACGCGTGACGTCGGCCGCAAGCTTCAAGAGCTGATCGGCAGGCCGCGAGCATGGGCGCGCGCCGAAGAGCGGAGACCGCTCAAGTACGGATGAAAAGCATGACGGCGGTTCTGATCCAGATTTAGGGGAAGATCCAGCTGAGCGATCAGCGCAGACTCCCCCGTCCAGGGCTCCTCATGACGAACCCAACACACCCGGGCGTGTTCCGCCATCCAATCCGTCAGTTCCCTCTCGCCGGCCTGGCCGAAGGTCAACCGCTTCCCGCTACCTACCCGTCGGAGCTCGCAACGGGTACCGGGCAGGTTCTAACTCTGCCCGATCGTTCATGCCTGCGATTCCAGCAGTCCTGAGAGGAACTCTTGCGTCGCCCGATCGACCGAGTACACGGCGGTGCCCATCATGCCGCGGGTCAGCAGCACCTTGTAGGTGTTGCGGATCAACCGGTCCGCCTGTTCGTCGCTGACCCCCTTCCGCATGAGCGCTGGGTCCTTGCTGGCGCTGCGAACAGTGACCAACCTGCCGTCGCGGTAGACGAGGTCCGGACCGAAGATCACGCCGTTCCAGTCGTACTCGAAGCCCTGCGCCGTGTAGACGCACCCCACCTGCTCGAAGCCACCGGCCGCCGAGGCCCACAAGGCACTGGCCGGCGCGGTCCCCACGGCCCTGTCACCCTTGACGTTCCATGGGCGCGCCCAGTCACCGATCCGCACGTCGGCGACCAGGCTGTCATCTCCATTCGGCGCGCTCCAGGGCCAGCAGAACCCGGCTGTCATCCGCGCTGAGTAGCCCGCTTGAAGCCTGGCTCGCAGCGTGGCCTCCAACTCGTACGGAGACTCGGTCAGGGAGACAGCGAAGTGGTCGTCCCCCTTCCACGCCTCTGGCGAGTCGCCGTCCAAGCCCAGCAGGCGCAGCACCCACTCCTCGTACTTGCGGCTCCCACCGCAGCGGAATTGTGCGTCCAGGTCGACTTGGTGCACGGCGAGGCCGAGCGATTCGGCGTAGGTGGTGATGTCGGCGACGCGCCCCATCTCGCCGGGCCGTACCACCTGATGCTCATCCAGCAAAAAAACCGGCACTCTCGCCGCGTTGATCAGCTCATCCAGCTGCGGCCGGCCTGTTCGCTGGTCTGATCTGGTGAACCTGTTGGCCGAGGTCTCGCGAATGCGGTGGGCCTCGTCGCAGATCAGGACATCCACGTCATTGGGGTTGGCGGTCATGAAGTTGTTGAAGTACTTGAACATCCCCTTCAGCCGGGTCGACCCCTTGGCGACGACGCGCCTCATCGTCTCGGTGAAGGAGCGTGAACCGGTGGCGTGCAGAGCCGAGTACCCACGTCCGGAGAGCTCGCCCAATAGGGACAGCGCGATGACGCTCTTGCCGGAACCCGGCCCTCCGGTGATGATCACCACCTGCTTCGAGTTGCTCGCTCGAGCCTTCTCCACCGCGTGCAGGACCATCTCGTAGGCCAACCGCTGCTCGGCCAGCAGGACGAACTGATCGCGGTTCTTGATCTCGCCGGCAGCGACCTTGAGCAGTTGCTTGGACGGCCGGATGGAACTGGACAGCAGGCGATCGGCTGCAGCAGCCCCGGGCTCAGGCGCGAACTGTGCCTTGAGGTAGTCGACGAACTGGCCGCGGCGTGTCTTGCTGAAGAGCCGGGTGCGTTCGTCCTCGACATGGTCGTAGAGATCGTGGATGTCCGGGTCGCTGGCGTTGTGCAGGTAGGCCACTCCACGCACGGCGTTGTGGTGCTGGTCCAGGGCTCCGACAAAGTCGGCCAGGTATTCGCAGTAGCCCCGCACTTGCACGACCGGGTGAAGCTTGGGTCGCGGCCCCATGCCGGACACCAGGACCATTTCAGCGTCGTCCTCGTACAGCTCGGCCTGGCTCCACTGCTTGAGCTCGACGATCAGGTAGGAGTCGGCTCCTGTGCGCCGGTCGCGTCCGGCAAGAATGACATCCGCCCGCTTGCTGGTTAACGGCAGTTGGTACTCAATCAGCATCTCGACGCCACCGAGCCCGGCTTCCATCAGATCGCGGGCCAAGATCGGGATGCTCCGGTCCCAGGACCTACGCTCGCTCTTGCCTGGATTGATGCCTTGGGTGGCGCGCATGTTCTCGGCGATCACCTCGCTGAGGACGCGTTCGGGCACCGACTCAGACACCAACTGGACAAGGCTTTCCGCCGAGTGCCGGAAAACGGCCACGGATGTACCCCCAGGCAGCACGAAAGACTCGTGCGGTATGGGGGCGTGTCCGCAACTGGGGCGGAAGCCCGTCGGGCCGCATCACCGATGCGTCAAAGATTAGCGGGATCTTGCCTGGATCCACCCCCGGATAAGCCGACGAAGGCCTTGAGCGGAGCAGCCGGCGTCACCTCTCCGCATTTCGCAGGCGCCAGGCCAGTTGATGCGACGTGATGAATCGGAGGGCACTGGCCGAGGTACTCAGCGGGCCACAGGACGGACTGTTGTCGTGGGATGTTCACACCTAGGGTGTCATCGTGCAGCGCCTTGCCCTCTTCGACCTCGACAGGACGCTCATTGACCTCAGCGGCGCGTTCCTGCGCTGGGCCGAGGAGTTCGCTGAGCACCATCACTTGCAGCCGGAAGACATCTCCTGGCTCACCTTCCTGGATCAGGGCGTACACCCTCATCGAGACGTCTTCTTCACCAAGGTGCGTGAGCACTTCGCGCTGCAGGAGCCGGTCGAAGAGCTGTGGGCCGGCTACCGTCAGCGGATGCCGTACCTCGTGAAGTGCTACCCAGGCGTCCTGGCGGGGTTGGCTGACCTACGGGCCGCGGGGTGGCGAGTAGGAATCGTCACGAATGGCATGGCGGACAACCAGCTCGGCAAGCTCCATCGAACCGGCCTGGCCGACGCGGTTGACGGCTACGCCGTGTCGGGGGTTGAGGGCGTCCGAAAGCCGGATGCTCGCCTGTTCCAGATCGCCGCCGAGCGGTGCGGAGCCAGCCTCATCGATGGCGGTTGGATGGTGGGTGACAACCTCATCGCGGACATCGCAGGTGCTCACGCTGCGGGTTTGCGCGGGATCTGGGTCGATCGAGGTACGTGGCCGGGGCACGAACATCGAGCCGATCACGTGGTGGCGGACGTAGCCGAGGCGATTGCCATTATGCGTGATACGCATCAGCCGAGATAAACGTTGAGATTATGCCGTATGAGTCATTCGACTCGACGGCACTACGACCGCCCTTTATCGTCACATTGATCCCACAGATAGTCGTCCTCAAGATCCGAAAGATCCAGGATGATGGCATCCCAGGAACAGATCGCCGCCGCCCGGCGGACGATCGAGCAGTTACGCGACCAGCACGCTAACGACGTGCGCAAACTCGTCATGCTGCTCGAAGACGGCGCGATGAAGGGCAAGGCCGCCGACAAGCTGCTCAAGGACTGCCAGGCATGGGAGGCAGCCTATAGAGGCGCCTTCAACCGAGCTTTGGCACTGGTCGAGTCCGCACATCCCGATCCTGCCCAGCCGACCGATCCCTTGGGGCTGGGGACGCCACCACTGAATCTGCCGGGAAGGGCCGGCTTATGACTCCGCCCTCGAACCGGATCGGCATCGACCCCGCGCTGATGACTCAGCTCATCGGCGAGATCAAGCGCCTCAAGCAGGCATGGCCGGACGCGGATGCGCAGATCGGCAGAGTCTTGAGCTCGATTGGCACCAGCATGACCGGACCGGGCACGCTGTCGGACGTCGCATCCCAGATGGCCCAACAGGTCCCCGACCTTCAGCGCCGCTTGGACCTCATCGTCTCCACACAGAAAATCGGGCTCGACAAGGGGGTCATCTGGGCAGATGAGACGCTGTGGGCGTCTCACTCGCCGGCGAGTGGCGCGGCTGCGGCCAAGTCCGTCGCGGACCAGCTTCGAGAAGCCCGCAAGCGTGGCGCCTTCACCAGCAAAGATTCGCTGCCGAGCAAAATCCTGGAACAGCTGGAGAAACACAAGAACGATCCCTACTTCGCCGTGTCCTTCGCCCAGGAGATGCCGCCCAAGGAGCTCAAGACGCTCCTGAAGGATCTTTACTTCGCGGACGTCAGCTCCCTCCACAAGGAATGGAAAGAGCCGCCGACCTCGGCCGTAGACAAGCTGGTGGCGGCTCTCAGCGTGACCTTGGGAACAGCATCGCGAGGAGTCGGCGACATGAAACCCCCCAAGGGCTATGTCGATGAGTTGATCGCAACCGATGACATGGGTGTGAGTGGAACCATCGTCAGCAACCTCCTGCGATACGGCGCCTTCGATGACACCTTCCTCCGTGATACCGCCAACAAGGTGTTCGACAACCTGCAGAGGCCGCGCGACGAGCAGCAGGGGATAATCGGTTTCACTCCTGGCCTCGCTGCCGCTCTGGCCAACAACCCCAGAGTCGCTCAGGACTTCTTCACCGACTCCAAGCGTAAGCCGCTGGCATTCCTGATGCGGAAGACCTACTGGGGCGATGGAAGCAAGGAACTCGGCCGTGCGATCGAGGCAGCCACCACGACGTTCCGTGACAACGGTCAACCTCCGGGCACCTCGCGTGGATACAAGTCAGCCTTGATCGCCTCTTGGGCCGTCCACTTCTGGGCGGATCCCAAAGCACAGTTCGCCCTCCCTGACACGCGGCAGAGCGCCGCCCGCGTCTTCGCCGCCTACATCGGCGATGTAAACCAGATCTCACCGCAGATGCCCGAATACCTGGGGACCTCCCCCATACCTGATGGAGACCCAACGCTTCCAGGCAAGCAACCGTATGGAGCCGTCTTCGGCCACGATGAGTCGAAGGAGGCCATGACCTGGGCATTCAAGGATCCCGAGGCGCTCAGGACTGTCATGGCCGGCCACGGCAAATACAGCGTGATGGTCATGGATGCCGAGGCCACACGCATCGCGAAGGTCAACAGGGATGCCTTGGACGCTTGGCGCAGGAGGCACCCAGAAGCCAGCAAGGCAGAGGTCGAGGAACAGAGCCAAAAGATTCTTCGGGACAACATGGCGGGCCAGACAGTCCAGGACTTTAAGATTAGAGTCCACAATCTTAGCAAGTCGCTTCATTTCATCGTTGATGCAGGAAACATGTCCGAGATCAACACGGCAGACGCAAAGGACAAAACTAACAAAATCCTAAAGGATGTGGCCGTGAGCACAGGGAAGCTGATGCTCACGCCTTACGGCTGGGCTGTCGCCGGATACGAGTACATTGCGGATAACGCAGACCCACTGATCGAGTTCGAAGAAGGGAAGAAGGCCCGGGCAAAGGCCGAGACGGCTCTAGAAACGAGCGAGACCATGTTCAGAGACATGACTGCGGATGCGATGATGCGGCACGGCCTATTCGGAGACGACACAGCAGCGGCCACAACACACCCACACGCGTCCGATAGTTACACAAAGGGATCAGATCGGGATTTTATCAGAGATGGAGAGATACTGCCTCGAAGTGCCATGACCGTGACCCAGCGGATAGCGTACGAAAATTGGCTGGAATATGGTCCCGCCTCAGGCATGTTCATGGAGATCAACAAGGCTGTTGGAGACGGATTCCGTCCAAAGGATTCTAACTAGCCGAGGCGGAGGCGGACTAATGAGAGCTCGTTCCTCAGCACTACTACTGATCATTTTGGTAGCCGGGACGACAGCTTGTTTACCATCTGCCCTGACACAGGACAAAACACCTCTAGGTTCAGTTACCGCATCGCCTGGCGAATGCGGCCTGCTCTCCAGCCAAGCCATTACTCGAGCAACAGGTTTGACCGACTTCTACGCCAGCGGCACCAATTCCCCAACTCACTTCCAGTACTGCGTCGTATCCGAATCGGGCAACGCTAAAGCACCGAAGCGGCTGGAGATCGAACTGCACGACGACCTAGCCTTTTCACAGGAAGGCCTCGAACGTCGAAGAGTCACCGACAAAGGTGTCACCCTGCCAGCCGGGGTCGGCCCTGGATATAGCGCGGCGATCAAAGGTAAGGACGGCGAGCCGTTGGGGGCCTACGTGTCAGCATGGGCATCGCATGGCACCAAACTACTCTCCGTCACGCTTTATCGGGGCGCGCCAGGCCGAGATCACCAAGCGGACGTCATCGAGTTCGCTCGGCAACTCCGGCCCCTCCTCCTTGCTCAGACACCTTGACGACTTCACTACCCGTAGAGAAAGTGACACGCTCGATTACGGATGAGGAACTCTGATCGGGAAGGAGGAAAAAGCTCGTCGCATTTCGCGGCGATCCAGGGAGCCGAGCTCGTCCTGTCGCGGTGCTCGGGAACCACGGGCCTGCCCCTTCCTGGACGACGAGGAGGCGTCGAAGTCGTCGCATACGGCGTTCGAGGAACGACATCATGGTGCCGACGTGCCACAGCCGAGTCCCGTGATGGGTGATACTCCCCCGTCGGCTCCGCCTTGTCCTTCGACTGCTTACGAACTGTCCGCGGGACCGCCAAAGGCGACGGCGCATGGGGAGCAGGCGTATGCGTCGCTGGCGGAGTGAGCATGATTGGGTGTTCGGCAGGACTTAGGCGAGCTGTCTGCAGCGAGGTAGCCGTCGTTCGAGGCGACGCGTTGTCATTGCCCCATGCACTCGACCAGAGGCTGAAGCTGCCACAGGCCAAGAGGCCGGCGATCAGCACCGAACGGATCAAGCGACCCCGCCTTCGCAGACCTGATCGTTTGGGCGAGGCAGGGGGTGAATACGTTCGCCAGTCAAGGGAGTCGGACGTGTCGAGGAGCCGGGGAAGGTCTCGAAGCGACCGGCCGTACGGCGGTTGCCACGGCGAGGCGGGCTCTGCGGAGAGCAGCGCGGGGTGGTCGGGGTCGGTGTGCATGGTCCTCCTCTCGCTGCGCGTGCATGACAGGGTGGCGCAGCGTGATGGGATTCTGTGGGAACGACGCGGCATGGCGAGCAGCGTGAAACAAAAGGGCCCCGGCAGATCCGGGGCCGAACGGGACAAGGGTTAGTTATGTGTCGAGGGCGTTGTTGATTTTGTTGTTGATCTGCTCTTGTTGGCCGTCGATGCATTTGGCGTAGACCCGCAGGAGCACATCGACGCTGTGGCCGGCTCGTTTGGCTACTTCGGGGGCCGGGACGCCGGCGTTCAGCCAGAGGGAGACCGCGGCGTGGCGGAGGTCGTACGGTCGTGCTGCCAGTGAGGAGGAGGCCTGTTCCGGGGTGAGGGCCAGTTTGCGGGCTTCTTGCCAGACGTAGGAATGTGCCGAACTGGAGTAGGTGCCGCCTGTGGCCGTGCTGAAGATCCTGCCGTCCTTGGCCGTGCCGTACTCGGCGACGTGGTCGCGGAGCAAGCTGACCAGGGTGGGCGGAATGGGGATCTCTCGTGTCTCCTTGTCCGCGCGGTGCTTCAGGCTGCGGGACTCGTGGGTCTCGCCGGAGTTGGTCCAGCGTTTCGTGCCTTGGGGACGGGCCTTCTCCAGGATGATCAGGCCCCAGCCCGTTTCAGGCAGCGTGCAGTTCTTCAGCCGGAGGTCGGCCGCCTCCTCTGGCCGGAGAGCGGCGTAATAGATGCAGGCGAACAGGGCTTGTAGTCGAGCGCCTCGCTTGCGGCCCACCTTGGGCAGGGCGTTGAGAAGTTGCCGTGCTTGGGCGGGATTGACCACCGTACGAGGGTCGATGACCGTGACGGCCCTCGGCGCCGTCCATTTAATCTCGTCCAGCGGATTGGTGTTGAACACCTTCTGCTCGACTGCATGTTCCAGCAGGTGATGCAGGATGGCACGCTTGCGCCGTACCGTGTTCGCCCCCGCTGGAGTGCCGGCGAAGGTGACCGAGATGGCGTCGAGGGCCGTACGCAGAACGTGTGCCTCTCCCAGTGCCGAGAGCGGGAGTGATGCCCTCTGCAGCCAGGCCAATGCTGCTGCTTGGGCCGTCGTTAGGGCTGCACGTCTGCCCTCTGGAAGCAGTCCGTGGATCCTGAGGACCTCCCGCAGTTCTTCTGCGGCGGGACGGCGAGGTGTGTCGGTCACCAGGGCCGGAATCAGAGTTAGGAGTGCATACGCGTCCGTCTCACGGGTCCGGGCCGCTGAGGTGTTCCAGCGCCGGAGAACGTACGCCTGAGCGAACTCCAGGAAGGACGGCCCGGAGGACCCGGCGGCGAGCATCGACACCGGCAGGCCGGTGGCGATGTCGAACTCCTCCCCCGCCTTGGCAGCCTGGCGCAGGTCAGAGACGAATGCGTTGGCCAGGCCCTTGGTCCTGAAGCTCTTGGACTTGGGCTTGCCCGCGACCCGCCAGCGGGCGATGAACGTAGGAGTCTCACGGTCCGTACGGTGCTGAATTTCGCCGAGCTTCACGTCGTAAGTGGTGTTCATACGGCCCCCCGTCGCGAGTCGAGCCAGGCTGTGAGGTCGCTCCGCCAGATGCGGAGTTCGAGGTTGGGCAGTTGGATGCAGACCGGCGCGCGGCCGAGCTCGCGCCAGCGGTAGAAGGTGCGCCGGGAGACGCCGCCCAGTTCGGCGAGAACCTGCGGGACGGTCAGCAGTTCGTCGCGCCTACTCATCGGCGGTCACCAACTGCGTTGCGAGTGGTGTGCCGGTGAGTGCAGCCGCAAGGAGTTGATCTCCGAGGGAGAGTCCTTGTCCGGCGTACTCCCAGTGGGTGACGACGAGGATGGTGTCCTCGTCGAAGAGCGGCAGCCGCCCGAGGCTGATCTCTTCTGTGCGCATGTGTTCTTCGCGGGCGGCGCGGAGTTCGCCAAGGGTGGTGGAGTAGTGGCGGCTCTTGGTGGAGAAGTGGCCGCGGAAGCCGAGCATGTGGGCCCAGTGAGTGAGCCGCAGGTCGGCCAGGTCGGCGTTCTCGCCAAGGCGCATGCAGGCGGCGATCAACCGGCGGGCGTGGTCTCGAACGGGGAGGGCGTCGAGATTGTCGAGGGGCTGGATACGCCGGTCCAGAGTGCCGACGCACTCGGCGGCCTTGGTGGCGTACTTGGCGATGTAGGCAGCAACGGCCTGTTCGGTGAGGTCGCCGTTCATGGTGATGCGGCGGACGTCGAGCTGAGTGCCCCAGCGGAACGTTCGGCCCAGCGGCTTGATCTCGGCGGTCACGACGGCCGCCGAGTGCTGGGCGGCGTCGGCCAGGGCGTCGGCGGTGGCCCAGGCCGGCGGTGGCGAGTTGGGGCCGTCGGGTCCATCCAGGCGGATGACGGCATGGAAGTGGACGACACCGCGGCGCTGGTATTCGGCGACCTTGGCGAAGGCGATGGTCACCTGTTCGCGCAGGGCTTTGACGGTCAGGCCGTTGAGGCGGGCGAAGCGGCGGCGCAGGGCGAGGGTGAAGCGGCGCCAGAGCTCAGGGCTGATGGCGTTGAACAGGACCGAGCCGTCGTAGTCGTAGCAGTCGGGGCACAGCGGTTCCCCGAGACGCGAATCGGCGGCGTGGTGCCGGTCGGTGCAGGACATGAGCTGTCCATGCGGGCAGGTCTGGGCGTTGCGGCGGGCGTGGCAGGGCAGGACCTTGCCGTTCTTCTCCCGCCGCACGTGGACCGCCCCGAAGGAGGGCGCGGTGAGGGTGACGAACAGGCACGGGTGCGAGCTGACCGTCTCGGGAACGCCCTTGCCGCCGACGAGGCCGGCGCGGACGAGTTGATAAGTGTCGGCGCGGTAGACCTCGGCGCAGGCCGGGCAGCGGGAGGCGCGGCGGGTCTTGCATGGGACACGCAGGACACCGTTCGGTTCGCGGTTGGTGCTGTAGCGGTGGAGCAGTTGGCCGGTGGCCTGGTCGTAGTGCTCGACCTTGCCACGCAGGTGAATGGGCTGTCGGCAGCCGCCGGTGCGCTTGATCTGGCAGGCCCAGCGGTCGTAGTCGGGTTGGTGGAGCCGGTCGATCATCCCGGCTACCGCGTGAGAGCGCGCAAGGTGGGGCAAGATGGGTTCCGTCCTATCCAGTGACGCTGGTGTGGATGGCCCCCGGCCTGGCGCGGATCTTGGCGGATGTGTGGCCAGGCGGGGGGCGCTGCGCGTTATGCGCCGTGGTTATCGATGCCGCTGCCGTGGCAGTCGGCGCAGGTCTGGTCGTCGGTGATGCCAGTGCCGTTGCAGGTGCAGCAGCAGTAGCGCGGGATCGGGATGGTCACCGGTTGTCCCGAGGGACGATGCGGACGTACACGCGGTACTTGCGCGGGTGGGCGCGGTCTGGGTACGCCCGTGACATCGCGGTGACCGTGAAGACCTCACGCAGGTGGATCAGACCGAGGGTGATCTCCGCGCGGTTACCTTCGAGGCGGATACGCATGTTGGTGAGCTCCTAGGTCTCGTCGTGCTGGATGGAGTCGCGGTAGCTGTTCACCGCGTCGTGGCGGGCTTGGGCAGCGGCGAGGATGGCCACGGCCCGGTATTCGACCGGCCCGAAGTGCACGGAGGTCGCGTAGTGGCCGTACGGCGAGTTGTCGAATTCGATGGGCGAGCCGATCCGGGCGGCGATCTGGTCGATCTCGGCGCGCATGTCCTCGTCGGCTTCGTGGGCGGAGAAGTAGTGGAGGGTCGGGTCGGGCGGGGCCGGTACGTCGGGGTGGGTCTCCAGGAAGATGGCCAGGTTGAGCAGGCCGTTGATCAGTTCTCGGCGGTGGTCGCGCATGACGTTCCTCTCAAGGGATCTCTGGTGTGGTCTCGCAGGGCGCGGAGCAAGGTTGAGGCGAGTTGGTCGGACACGCCCAGGCGGGCGCGCAGCAGGTCGCAGGTGATGGGCTTGCCGTGCTTGGTCTGGTGTTCGACGGCCACGCGGCGGGCGTAGTCGACCAGGGCTGGTGCGGGAGCGGGACCGTCGTCGTCAGCGGGGACGAGCGCGGGACGGTCCTCGTACGAGACGGCTTGGGACGTCTCGGGGACGGACGGGGACGCTTCTGCCCAAGACGAGGACGGCTGTAGGACGTCCTGGGACGGTTCGGTTCGGGCAGTGGTGGCGCGGCGTTCGAGCATGGAGACCGCGACGAGGAAGGCGCCGGCCGGAGTGGCTGCGGTGATCCAGCCCCAGACCGTCGGGGCGGCTTGTTGCAGGTTCGCGGCCAGGGACAGAACAACTCCGCCGGACAGGACGAGGACGGGCCAGGAGACGGGACCGCGCCGAGCCTTGCCCGTCTTCTTGTCGCGCTGGCGTTCCCGGGCAGCCATGACGCAAGTCAGATCGACACAGACCGCGATGGCCCACGCCATCCAGCCCTGCTGGCCGTTCTCGGTGGCGGTGTCACGGATGTGGGTGAAGGATCCAGCTCCGGCGATGAGGGCCAGGACGACGACGGGGCCGGTGTCGAGCAGCCAGGCGGCGAAGCGTCGCATCTTGTTCCTCCTCTCCGGCGAGTCAGGCGGTCTGGGAGTCGGGTGTCTGGTGAGGTTGTGCGGCCATGACCTCCGCCCACGTCGGCGCTCTGTCGGCGTAAGTACGGGCGGCGTGTTCGGCGGCTTGCTCGCTGACGTAGAAGGACCGGGCCCGGTACCACTGGCCGTCCTGACCGGCGACGATGGCGACACCCGGCGTCTCGGCGGCGATGGCGCGAGCCGAGTCGAGCGCCGCCGGGTCGAGATCGCCGAGGGTCATGGTGGCGGTCTCGGGATCGTTCACCCGGTGGCAGATCCGGCCGGAGCACTGAGCCCGAAGGGCGGTGACACCGGGACCGAGGTCAGAGCCGATGCGCTGACCGCAGCAGAACAGATAGATGCCGAACGCCCTACCGAGCTGCGCCACCCGAAGCAGCGCGGTCGAGGTTCTGGCGATCTCGTCCTTCTCCGACTTGTCTGCCATCAGGTAGAGCTCGGCCAACTCGTCGACCAGGACCACGACCGGGACCGGACGCATGCCCGGCGGGAGCTGCCAGATGTTGCGGGCCGAGGCCATCCGGCACAAGCCCATCCGGTCGGTCATGAGCTCCACCAGGTCATCGAGCAGTCCCCCGCACTCGGCGCGGCTCGTGGCCAGCGCGGACAACCGCGGCGCGTACGGCGTGAACTCGACTCCGCCCTTGAGATCGAAACCGACCAGGGCGACGGGTTGCGGGGCCAGGCCGACGATGAGCGCGTTGGCCAGGTTGGACTTGCCGGACTGGGTGGCGCCGGCGTTAAGCCAGTGCGGGACCGTCCGGAAGTCGACGGTCCAGGGCTTACCGGTCTCCAGCCGACCGACGGTGACCTTGAGCAGCTCCGTCGAGGGTGGCAGGTCATCAACCTGGACCAGCGGGTCGCGCAGGGTGACGGCGATCCGTACCCGGCCAGGCTTGTCAGAGGAGACGCGCACGGCGTGCACGCCCCAGGAGTGCGCCAGCCGTTCGGCGGCGTCGGAGTAGTCGGCCGGGATCTGGCCTTCAAGGGTGTGCAACGTGACCCGCCAGCCGTAACGGGTCGGCAGCGGCAGCCACATGAACGGCTTGGTGTCCACGGCGACGCGCTGGAACTTGCGCCGGACGCGGACGACCCCGGTCGAGGCCACCATGCCCGGAACCGTGGTGAACCAGAACCGCTGCCGCTTCTTGGTCAGACCGCAGCCGAGGGCGACCTTGCGCCAGGACGCCCGAATGCTGATCGCGGTCAGCGGATAGCCGACGACGAGCCAGAACGACGGGTGGTGCCAGCGGCGCCAGGCCCAGAGCCCGGCCGCGACAGCGGCCAGGACTCCGAGCAGGGTGTAGAGCTGATCAGACACTGGCGGCCTCCTGCTGCGGGAGCAGGGCGGCGGCCCGGTAGGCGATCCCCCAACGGCCGGCGATCTCCCAGACGTAACCGAGAAGGCCGACCGCGTTGACGGCGTCGCCGGCCTTGATAGGCGGTTCACCGCTGATACCGATCTTCACGAGCTCGATCCGGCCGAACTCGTCCTCTACCGACACGGTCACCTCGTAGACGGTGTTGCCGTTCTTGTCGGTCTTGATCTCGCCGGTGTCCTTGTTGAGCAGCCGCGGGCGCGGCGCCTTCACGCAGGTGATCGCGAGCTTGCTGGTGTCCACAGGGATGGGGACGGTGCGCATGGCGTGAGTTCCTTACGTAGTGCCGTTGTGACTCTTAGTATTCATGGAACACTTGGCGTTCTAAGTTGTCAAGGGATTCCACGAAGACTTGGTTGGCATGTCGTGCGGGGTGTGCTGAAGTAGAGGCCAGACGACCTCACGGAAGGCGCGGAATGGTCGAGAAGAGCGGTCGCCCCGGCTACCTCCAGATAGCGGACGACCTTCGTACGCAGATCAGAACGGGCTCACTCGCGCCCGGCGCTGCGTTGCCCTCGACCGCCCGGCTCGGCCAGCGCTACGACGTGTCCGCCAGCGTGGTCAAGGCCGCGATCAGCGTGCTCCGCACCGAGGGGCTGATCGTCGGCCAGCAGGGCAAGGGCGTGTTCGTACGGGAGGGCGCGGCGGAATCGCTCCAAGAGCCGGCCCCATCGGACGTCATGGACCAGCTCTCTCAGATGCGGAGCACTCTGGCGACTCTCGGCGAGCGGATCGCCGACCTGGAGAAGGCCGTGTTCCAAGAGCGGAAGCGATCTCGCTGACCCGACAGGCCAACTCTTCCATCTCCGCCCGAATGGCCTGAAGTTCGGCCAGAATTTGCTCGTTTGCGGTCACTCTCGGCACCCCTTTTCTGGTGGTTCGTAATCCCCTGTGGGATGCCGTTAGTTCATCGCGTATCGCCGCTGTTGAGTATCACGGAGCGTTAGCTAAGCTTCTGCATTGCTGCCTGCACGGCGGTTACACATGCGCTTACACACGCCCGCCCCTCCAAGCGCGCAAAAGGATGCGATGAAGACAATTCACCGCCCCGGATGGCAACCTCTGCTGCTGCGCCAGTACCGCGAAGCACACGGACTCACCCTCGAAGCCGCAGGTGACCAGCTACGCCAGGTCGCCGCACGGCACGGACTCACCGCGCCGGCCGCGAATTTCCAGACACTCTGGGCACACGAACAGGGATCGGTATACCCCGGGCCTCACTACCGACGAGCCTATTGCCTCCTATACCAGGCAAACGAACCCACACTGGGTTTCCGGCTGCCGCTTCCCGGCGAAATATCCGAAGTGGAAAATTCCATCTCGGATTTGCCCCAGCCCACCGACCCCGCCGTGGACAACGCCGCCGCCGAGGTGATCGAACAGGCCCTCGTCAAAGTCTCGGGCGCTCCCACCAACGGTGAGCAGAACGCCCTCCTCAACCGAGTCGTGGACGCCTGGCGACGCCGCCACGGCCAAGGCAGCCCCAAGCCCATCCTCACCCTCGTCGGCGGCTACGCCGGATCCGGCAAGACAGAGTTCTCCCGCTTCCTGTCCGACATCACCGGCTGGGCCTTCCTGGACAAGGACTCCCTGACCCGCCCTATGGTCGAGCGCCTTCTGATCTCCCTTGGCGGCGACCCCCACGACCGGCACACCGAGCTGTACCTGAGCGAGGTCCGCCCGCTGGAGTACCGGTGCCTGATGGAGACCGCGTTCGACAACCTCAAGGTCGGCACTTCGGCCATCCTCGCGGCACCGTTCATTGCCGAACTCCAATCCCCCGACTGGATCTCCCGCCTCACCAACCGATGCGCGGCCAGGGGCATCGACGTGGCCGTGGTCTGGGTGCGCTGCGACGCCGACTCCATGCGCGAGTACATCGAGTTCCGCGGCGCGCCCCGAGACACCTGGAAGCTCGCCAACTGGCAGACATACGTCAGCGGCCTCAACTCCGAGACCAGCCCGCCCACCGCGCACATCACCGTCGACAACCGCCTCGGCGCCGCCATCAGCCTTGCCGACCAGACCCGCGAGACGTTGAAGCGGATCCTCATATGAGGGGCATCGTCCTGTACGGGCCACCCGCCAGCGGCAAGAGCACCATCACCGCCGCCCTCAGCCGACTCGACCCGCGGTTCACCCTGGTGCGCAAGCTCAAGGCCGGCAACCAGCGCGGCACAGAGTACGACTTCGTCACCGTCGAGGAGCTGGCCAGGCTGCGAGCCGCCGGCCGCCTCCTCCTGGAGACGCCTCGATACGGCAACACGTACGCCATCGACCGCCACCAGATCGACGAACTGGTCTCGTCCGGCCAGGTACCGATCGTCCATCTGGGCACCATCGCCGACATCCGCCGACTGACCGAGGCAACAGCCTGGCTGGTCGTCCTGCTGTGGGTACCGCGGGCGGTCTGCGAGGAACGCTCGCGACAGCGCCTCGACATCGACACACCACAGCGCTTGGCAGCATGGGACGAGGCATTCGCCGACCTGCACACCCATGGTGAGATCACGTTCCATCACCGGCACCGAACCGACCTGATCGCGCCGGAAGAGATAGCGCAGCAAATCGCAAGCGCCTACTACGGCCGCGAAGTGGCGCCGATGGATCAACGCGCGTAGCCGGTGAGGATCTGCATCCATAGCCGCCGAGCAGCCCGAGCAGACATCCATTCGGTCTGAACGACGCGCGGGCGGCCGTCCGATGACAAGCGTCGGATGAACGACAACCCGCCGGCCGCGCACAACTCGTACATCGGAGGCATGCAGGTGCACGTGTGCTCATGGACCCTGATCCGATCGCATCGCCGCACAACGTCTTGCCAGGCCACTTGAAGCACATCCTCCTGAGGAACTGCCAAGTGATGGCTGTGATGGTCGAAGCGCCACGACGGTACGGTCATACCTCGGCCCCCAACTGCGCCTGCGCGAGAAGCAGCCTGACGAAGGTCTCCAGGTCATCCGCGCTCACCGTCTGCTGCATCCCAGCGTCAACCTCTTTGTCGCTGAGCCGTACGCCGCTCCGGCTCCCATAGAAGGCGCCTGCGTCACTCTGGAAGAAGGACCAGCCGGGGAAGCGCGCGCGAAGCGCTACAAGGCAGTGACTCTTGGTTGCCATGTCACAAGCGTAGAAGTTGCTCTAGGAGCCTGTCTACCCCTAGGGATACCGAGGGATATCGATAGATCCCTATAGGCGAGTGACGACCCTTGAAGTCCCCTTTCTACGCTTGGGCCTCGTGATCGAATTCGAGCCGGATCGCCCCCGCTGGCAGCAGGTCGCCGACGTCCTCCGCGGACGCATCAGCAGCGGCGAATACCCGCCAAAGTACCTCGTCTCGGAAGTCCGCCTCGTCCAGGAGTTCGGCGTTGCCCGCGACACCATCCGCAAGGCGATCCGCCAGCTGCGCGACGAAGGGCTGATCTACACCGTGCCGAACCTCGGCAGCTTCGTCAGCCCACCCGGCGAAGCTGAATCCACGAAGAGCTAAGTCCCGGCACATTGGCGGAGTAGTCTCCCGGGGCATGAGCCGCCGGATCGACTACTACGACGCCCCAGACGCACCCTTGCCGAACAGCCTCGTTCCTTCGGTCAACGTGGCCGTCACCAACGAGGCCGGCGCCCTACTCCTGATCCGCCGCAGTGACAACGACAACTGGGCCCTTCCCGGCGGCGCCATCGACCTCGGCGAGTCCATCCCCTCCGCAGGCATACGCGAGACGATGGAAGAAACCGGGATCACCTGCCAGATCATCAGGATCGTCGGCATACAGCGATCCCAAACACGTCGTCTTCTACACCAGCAACGGGGAAGCGCGGCAAGAGTTCTCCATCGTGCTCACAGCACGCCCCACCGAGGGTGAACCGACCCCGAGCTCAGAGTCCCGCGAGGTCCGATGGGTAGGACAGGAGGACGTCGAGAGCTACCTGATGGACCGGTCAATGCGAATGCGCATCCACCACTACCTCCAAGGAGCCGGCCCGCACGTCGGTTGAGACCCGAGACGCCCTGACATGGAGCTAGACCCGAGCATGAACGACGCTCCGGCAAAGCCGCAGGCCAAAGCCGTGATCATCGACTGGATGAGGACTTTCTCCACGGTTTCAAGGGCAGCCCGCCTGCGGCGGCCTGCCGCGCCTGCGGCGGCCGCTGGCCGCGCTGCGGCTCTTCGGCCGGTCGCGACCAGCGCCGCCCACGCGCCTGCCGCACAGCCGGGACCCTGGGCTGGACCAGTAGAAGGTCATCACGGCCATCGATAGTGGCAGGAGCTTTACAGCCGCTGGCGCGAACCAGGAAGACGTCCGCCCCTCAAGCCCCGGCCGGAGCGATGAGCGCAGGGAGAGGGGCTGGCTTCACATGAACGCAGTGGTATGCATTGCGCCTGAAGGTCTTAGGCAATCGTGGATGGCTGAGGTGGGACGATCGCCGACTTCGGCACTCGCCGTACGTGGTCGGGGCGATCGGCTGCCGCAGCCCTCCTTTGTCGGGCCTTGCCACCGGATACCGGGGATGCTGTGGTCCGCAGCAAAGGTGGGAAGCACAGCAACACCGCTTAGTCATAGCCTGATCGTCCCGAGGCGAGCAAGAGAGAAAGACCAGGTAGGGGCCGTACTTCTCGGCGACACCAAGGCTGCTCTGCATCGGACAGCTCTGCGAGATGACAAGGAACCGTTAGAAATACCAATTATGGCGCGCCCATAAATCGCATCTTGAGAGCGGCATAATGGTGCAGGAGGCCCGGGACCATGGTATATTGCGGGCTTTCTGGCCGTCGGGAGCCGTGCGAGGGAGCCCTGAATGCAGGACAGTTCTTGGGGAATGTCCATTTTGGGTTTGCCTTACGGTTGGCCATTTACGCCGACCTTCTCACCCGATCCCAGAGGACCAGCGAGGGCGTCGCGGTTGGGTCGAGGGGGACGCGCGGCAGTGGGTGCCGATCAGGGGTTGAAGTGGATCCGGCAGCAGTGTGGACGGGTAAACGTCACCGCCGACACACTTTCAGATCGTCACAGGGCGTGACTGACCACAGCGGAGGGACGTCACTTGACGGATGAGGTTGTCCTGTGTCCCCTGTGCGGTTCCAGCATGGTCATGCGAGTCGCATCCCGAGGACGTAACGCAGGCAAATACTTTTGGGGTTGTTCACGCTTCCCGCAGTGCCGCGGATCACGCAGCGCCGATGATCACACGAGGGAGGTGACAACTACCCGTTTCGACGTGAAAAGTGGGAACGGTCCAGTGGCCCGTAGCCGTGGCTCCCGGAGCACGCCGTTGAACCGTGGTGACCTGCTCGTGTCTAGCGCCAACACACTGGGGCCTGGAAAGCTGGTGGGTCGAGACGGTGATGACTTGGTCCTTGAGTACTTCGACACGCCCGGACAGAATCCGGTCGAGCGTCATCGCGAAGCCGTCCCCAGAGCGAGCCTGAAGCGGTTCACTCTGGCTCCAGAACTCAGGGTTTTCTGGCTTGCTGACGATAGGTGGCGCTCGGGTCGGATCGTTGAAACCACGGTACAACGGGACATCTATGTGCGTGGACACGAATGGGAGGGCTATGTCGCCGAAAAGGATCTTTACGTCCGCGGAGACCGCCCACTGACCGACCCCGTCGGATTCGCAAGCGCAGGATTGCTGGAATCTCCCCTTCTGGCCGACATGCGTCGCCCCTTCCTGCAGAGCATTCTCACGCAGCGCTCGGCGGCGCATGGCATGCGGGGGGCCTTGTCAAGCTGCATCGAACTATACAAACATCAGATCGAAACGGCATGGCGGGTATTGCAGGACCCAGTGCAACGGTATCTGCTGGCAGATGAGGTGGGCCTCGGCAAGACAGTCGAGGCTGGTCTTGTTATCCGGCAATTACTCTTGGACGACCCACATCTTGTGGTGCAACTGGTTCTTCCGCCATTCCTCGTCGAACAATGGCGTCGGGAACTGATCAGTAAGTTTCGGGTTCACGACTTTCCGGATGCCCGAATACATCTTGCTCGTGACGACGAACCCGACACTTGGGATCGCGCCGATCTTATAGTGGTTGACGAGGCGCATAATCTTGCCCGCCTAGCGAATAGCAAGCAGAAGGAGTTGTCCGCTCGCTATGCTCGCCTCGCCGAGATCGCGACGGCGAGTCCACGTCTCCTGCTGCTCTCAGCAACGCCGGCACTGCATAACGAAGAGACATTCCTCTCGATGCTCAAGTGGCTCGATCCTGCTGTGTATCGTGACACTACGGTCGAGGGCCTGAGGGAGCGTCTAAAGGCGCGGGCTGGTCTCGGCCGACTGTTTCTCGGACTACAGCCGGGACTGCCCGGTGTCCTGCTAAGGAATCGTCTCGCCGAGATCGACACAGCGTTTCCCGAAGACGCGGAAGTGACCGCCTTGGTCGCTAGAGCGAAGACGACTATCGACGAACGAGACCGGGACGCGCTATCGATGGCGATCGACTCACTCCGCACGCACATCTCCGAGGTGTACCGGGTCCACCGCCGCATGCTACGCACTCGTCGCACTGCTGCCCTCAAAGAGTCATACCGAGTCACCGGGCGTCTCCGCCCAGAGCCGATCACGCTCGAATCGTCTATCGTCCTTGACGTAACTCGTCTTCTAGACAACTGGCGCCAGGAGGCCCTTGCCGCCCGCGAGTCCGATCAGGAAGCTCGCCGCGAGGCGGCGTCTGCCTTGGCGACCGCGGTCTCGCTGACTCTGGATTCAGATGGACTCCGCCGATGGGCGCGATCGCGAGTAGCAGCGACACAGGGTGAGCAGGATGCCCTCGACCGGATCGACAGCGACCTCCGTCTCGTTAGCCGTCAATACGGGATATCCCGCCCTTTGGTCGACGCTCTGACCTATCGATTCCGGGCGCGTGAACGAGCGGTCATCTTCTGCCCAACGACAGACATGGCCACAGAAGTGGCCGAAGAACTCGGCAAACTGCTCCCAAACAACGTCCTCCAGCACGTGGCGAGCGATCCGCCCACCGTGTCCGAAAAGGCTGTTCGAACCTTCGAACAGACCCGATCGGCGTCCATCCTCGTCGCTGACTCCTCCGCCGAAGAAGGACGCAACCTCCAGTTCGCCGACCTACTAGTCCACGTGGGCGTGCCACCAGGAGCGAATCGCCTTGAGCAGCGCATAGGCAGGTGTGATCGCTGGGATGTTCGTCGTGACGGTAGTGCCTGGCGTTCCTACTGGGTAGCGGAACCGGGGGAGACAGAGTCGTTCGCAGAGTCATGGATGAGGATCCTCACAGAAGGGTTCGGGGTTTTCGACAAATCCGTGGCCAGCCTGCAACGCGCGGTGGATCTCGCCACGGACACCGCATGGCAGATGTTGTTCGAGCAGGGCGTCGACGCAACCGATGAGGCAATCGATACGGTTCGCGCAATCCTTGATGATGAGGTTGAGCGCGTACGTGAACAGGACGCCCTGGACAGCATCGAGTCGCCCACCGACGAGCGATCTGTCTACGGTCAGATGATGGCTTTCGAGGATCAGGCATCCTCGTTCGCTGATCTCACCGATGCCCTGCTGTCCTCCCGGCGAGCCATCGGGAATCTCCGCTTCGAGCCTGTCGGTGATCCCGTGCACACGATCGGCGGCTACGAACCCATCGGAAGGCTCCCCGGCAGGCAGGCTCAGATCCCACTCGTTCCTACCTGGAGGCTGAAGCGCGATTTCGTACCGCTCAGCGGTCATCGTGGCACGTTCGTGCGCACGGTGGCGATCGAACATGAGGATGTCCGCCTTTATCGATATGGCGATCAGTTCATCGACGCAGTCTCTGATTTTCTTTGGAATGACGACCGTGGCCGTGCGTTCGGCATGTGGCGCTGGCTTCCGGATTGGCCTCGCGAGGAGTGCCCTGTCTATCGCTTTGACTACGCCGTTGAGGCGAACCCATTTGAGGCTGCCAGCGAGGCTGATGGATTCCATCTGCTGGCGGCAACACCGACTGACGGGCGCTTCGATCGGCCATCGCTGAGGCGCCGAGCCGACGGGGCATTTCCGCCTCTTATCGTTACGGTGTGGATGGGCGAGGATGGAAACCCGCTTTCCGACGAACGCCACCTTGACGCCCTACAAGCACAGTATGCGAAGCCGATTGCCGGTAGGGATGGGGGTGACTACGCCCTTAACCGGGAGCGGATCGAGCGCGCATACGAATTAGTGCCGGCTGAGAGATGGGGGCAACGCTGGCGAGCAGTCGAGAGCGCCGCTCAGCAACTGATTCGCAGCGACGACGCTGTGATCCAGGCCCAGATGCGTGCGTTGGCGATCGCGGAGGCTGACATGGCGACAAGACTTAACCAACTGAGGTTGCGCGCCGCACGTTCAGAGGGGAACGAGCGCGCCCTCCTCGAAGAGGAGATAAGAATCGAATCCATGGTCGGTCAGGCTCTGACAGCAGCCGTACGAATGCCTTCGCTCCGCCTAGACAGCACCGGTGTGGTCATTGTCTCGGGGCGCGGCTTCGAGCAGGACGGATACGCGTGACCGCTCAGTTTGACATCGTTCAGCGCATTCTTCTCGGGGCCTCTGAGCCGACAAAGTACCTCAGCGGACCGCACCGTCGACTCGTGGACGCGTGGCAGTCCAACCTGCCAGGGTCCGCGATCAGTGGTGACGTTGCGGCTTTGCTCGGTCAAGTGCTCCGCCACCAGGTAGGGGTCACCGGTCGACGCAACCACGCACTGGAGATCGACCTTCACACGCGCGGCGTCGAACTGGACGCGCTCAAGCGAGCGAGCCTGTACGCAGAACGGTTCGGAGCCACCCGGCACATCGTTCGACTCGGCAATGTTTGGGCGCCCGGTTGGCTCCACGGCGATCCCCGCTGGATCGATCTCGCCTGCGCAAGCCCTGGCCCATATGTATGGACCGACGAGACGAAGGTGCCAACCTACGCCCGCCCGGACACCCCGGTGCCGGTGGATCCGGCACTGCACTCGATCGCTCCCGACATCGACCACTACCGTTCACCCAGTCAGGCCAGCGCGATCCGAACCGCCACGCTGGCGGACCCAGCTTCCACCCTGCATGTGGTCCTGCCCACCGGCACCGGCAAGTCGATTGTCGGCCTGGCTCCCGGCCTCCTTCGTCCGCAAGGAACCACCGTCATAGTGGTGCCTACCACCGCCTTGGCCCTCGACCAAGAGCGCCAGCTACGGGGACGATTCCCAACGTCCGCGCTCCCCCGCGAGCTGGCCTATTACAGTGATCGCGCCGAAGAAGAACGCGAGGCCATCAAAGAACGCTTGCGCGAGGGGACGCAACGGATCCTCTTCACCTCACCTGAGGCACTTGTTTCCGGACTCGCCTCCTTGCTCCGGGCTCTAACGGCCTCCGGCCAACTCACGCACCTTGTTATCGATGAAGCACACCTGGTGCGCTTGTGGGGCCTTAGCTTCCGGCCCGAGTTCCAGATCGTCGCCTCCTTGGTAGGCGAACTCCGTGAAGTCGCAACTGGTGCCGGGCACGCCCCACCACGTGTCACGCTCCTGAGTGCAACCCTCTCAGCATCCAGCCTTCTGCTAAACGATCAACTGTTCGCAGGCACCACCGACTCACTGTTCGTCGGTTCGACCTTCTTGCGCACCGAGTTGCGGTATCTCCTGGGCACGATGTCGTCGCCAACTGTCCGCATCGAACGCGTGGTCGAGGCGCTGCATCATATCCCCCGGCCGGCGATCATCTACACCACCAAGAAGAAACCGGCCGAGGCCATCGCTCGGCGCCTACGGGAAGTCGGCTTCGCCCGAACCGCTGTCTTCCACGGAGACATCGGTTCCGCCGAGCGCCTCGACATCCTGCGTGGTTGGTCTGGCGACGGCGAGTCGACATCAATAGACGTCGTGGTCGGCACCAGCGCCTTTGGCCTCGGCGTCGACCAGAGCGACGTACGCACGGTGATACACGCGTGTGTCCCCGCCTCAGTCGACCGCTTCTACCAAGAGGTCGGCCGCGCCGGGCGGGACGGCCATGCCGCGCTCTCGGTATGGCTACCCGCCGACTCCGACACCAGCGAGGGACGGCAAATCGAGACCACAACCGTGATCGGAAACACGAAGGCGTGGAACCGATGGGATGCCATGCGGTCGCGCGGCACGCATTCAAATAGGGCGAGTGGAGGTCTGATCCTGGACACCGGCGTCGTACCTGAGCACAACGAATATCCCTCAGACTCCAACCAGCTATGGAACCGCAACACACTAGTTCTCATGGAGCGCGCAGGCCTCATCACTATCGAGAGGATGGACCCACCCACGATCGAACGCGCACCTGACGAGTCTGAGGAATCGTGGAAAGCGCGGGTCACCGCGAAGTGGGCCATCTTCATACGCCAAGTCCTGGTACGGCTTCGTCCTAATATCGCCAACCTAGACCGGCACACCATCGAAGCTGCCCTACAGGGGGTACGCACAGAGATCAAGGACTCCGAGGCAGCCTCAATGGCGCGAGTGGCACACCTACTGGCAAGAGACGATTGCTGGGGGCGAGTGCTCAGCGAGGAGTACTCCTACACAAATATCAGCACTATGCACGCGTCCCAGATGGTGGCACCGGCGTGCTCAGGATGCCCCGCAGACAAGCACATTCATGAATCTACTTTTCGGGCCGCGCGTCCGCTCATTGCGGAGGCATTTGTACCTGACCTCGGCAGGAGGACCAGTTCGGCGCTGGAGGCTCTGGCAATCGGCCATCGCAGCATTGTGGTCACATATGCCGATGGACGCCTTCGGAGCACACTGAGCAATCTCGTCCAGGCGTGCATTACCAACGGCATACGCGGCATCGCCGCCTCGGCGACGCTGCTAGCGCTCCCGGCACTCAGCACAGCATCACGGTTCGCCGACGAGGGCATGGTCGTCATGGACGCAATACGTACACGCGGAATACCTACTCGTCTGTCGGTGCCGAGCCTCATCTTGATCGACCACGGGGACGCGCCTCCCACATCTTGGCTCGCTCCAACAAGCGGATCGCTGCGAGTGGTGGTAGTACCCGAAAGTATGCACGACCCGGTATATCCGGACGAACTTGTCAAAAATATCCGGAGCCCGCACTGGAACATCGATGACTTCCTCAGGAGACTCTGATGGCTGTCCTGAACCCGCCGCGAAGCCTTCCTGGCCTCGGTCGTGCCGTCATCAACTTCCTCATCGAGTCCAGGCGTCTCTGGACCGAGGAAGAGTTGATCGAGGCGTTCAAGCCGCCAGGACTGAACGACAGCAGCACCGCGCCTGACGGCATCAAGAACACCCTGCTCGCCTTTCGGACAATCGGGATGCTCTCCCTCGACTCCGGCGTGATCACCTTGACCGACACCGCCACCAACAGCGGTACTACGCTGTCGCCAGCGAAGTTCCGTCGTGCACTACAGATTCATGCTCTAAATCTGGATCGAGACGGCGACCCCTGGCGTACCGTCCCAGGTGAGGGTCATACAAGCGGTGCACGCGACCTGGCTCGCGCACTCTCTTGGTTTCTCGCGCAGGACGCAATCGGACGTCCCCTGTCGTGGACAGACAACGTCCAGACGCTTCAGCAGGCCCAGTTCCCCGGCCAGAGCAACGAGACCTGGGCTATCACGAACGACACGCGATGGGGCGCATTCGGCCGTTGGGCACTGGCCCTTGGTATGGCCTCGCCGTCACCCGTACGAGCGAAACCGGGACTCGTGCCCCTACCGATCGTCGCAATCGACGACGTCCTGGATGAACTGCCGGCCGGACAGATCCCGGTCGGCGACTTCCTCAATCGCCTGGCGACCAAACTGCCCGTTCTTCACGGTGGTCTTGTCCGCACTTCTCTTGCCACCTCCTTGACCGGCGGAGACCCTGATCCAGGCATCACACAAGACTGTGTTGACAGTTCTGTGGGGCAGGCGCTGCGTGTCCTGGAGGACCGCGGCCGGCTTGTATTCGACACCCTGCCAGACGCTGATGGGGTCCGCCTCTCACGGTTCGACAGCAGTCGTCGGACACATGTCACCCTGATTGGAGAAGGAAAAGATGAGTTGGCGAGGTGACCTTACTGTCGCGTGCTGGAGGGCCGGCGAGGCGCTGACAATCATTCCCGTGGAGGCCGAGAGCACTTCAGACGGGGTATTCCTCGCCACGCATACTTCTATTCCGATCATTCGACGCGATCAAGTGGACAGCGCCATCGGTGGCACCGTCGTCGACGAGCAGTCCCTGTTGCGTGCCGTCCAGGAGTTGCCAGAGGACCAGCCCATCATTCCGATCCTTGGAAAATCTGGTACGGGGAAGTCGCACCTGGTTCGCTGGCTCCGGGCCAACTTGAAGACAACGGGCTCGACCAGGCTGATCTTTGTCCCCAAGCATCGGATGTCGCTCCGTGGGATCCTCGAGCTCATTCTTCAACATGCCACTAGTAAGCGGGCCGAGGAGTTGCGCGCCAGGGTGGCCACTGCCGTCGACGCCGCCTCGGACGAGACCGAGGCCCGACTCCGCCTGCGCAATGCTCTCGCCGTCCTCGTAGAGACTCGAGGGGCACGCAAGGACGGCACACCCGAAGAGAACGAACTCCGCGAATATCTTGCCTCGCCAACAGGCCTGCCGGCGCTACTCGGTGATCCTGTGTTCCGCAACCGTCTTCTTGCGGAGGATGGCCCCATCGCGCGTCTGGTGCGGGAGAAACTCTCCGGCAAGGGTACAGAGGACAAAGAGGACGCCTTCGGATTCAGCGCAACGGACCTGAACCTCTCAGTCGATGACGTCAGCAAGGCCGGCGCTGATGCTGCGAGTGTTGCAGGTGTGCTGACCAGCGACGTGAGCTTGCGCGATCTGGCAGCGAAGATGCTCAACGAGCAACTCGGACCTGCGGTGAGTGAGGTCTTCGGAATTGGGGGGGATGACCTCAAACAACTCCTCGTCGAACTACGCCTCGACCTACGTGAGCAGGGACTTGAACTACTCCTCCTTATCGAGGATTTTTCAATCTTCCAGGGAATCCAGGGCGGACTCATCGACGCAATCACCCTCATCCCGACCGCGGATGTCGCCCTATGCCCGATGCGTGTAGTCATGGCCGTCACAACTGGTTACTTCGTCAATCAGATGCCGGAGACGGTGTACACACGCACGTACAAGGTCTTCGATCTCGAACTCCCCGCGGACAGGAAAGCGACGTTCGACCCCACGGGATTCGCCGCCCGATACCTCAACGCGGTCCGCGTCGGCTCCGAGGTCATCGACAAAAACCACCATGGCCGGCTGCCGGTCCCGAACCACTGTAGCCAGTGCCCAGTTCAGGAGAAGTGCCACCGAGCGTTTGGCCAGGTCGACGATATTGGTCTCTTTCCGTTCAACAAAACTGCGCTCGACCTGGCTATCCGAAGTCAGTCCAGGGACGGTAGCTTCGTCGCTCGCGACGTTCTGACCCGCGTTCTGCGCCCGGTACTTCACCGTGACCAAATCGAACTGGACGAAGGTCGCTTTCCGAGCGCTGGATTCGAGAACGACTTTCGCGCCGGCGCGCTGGATATCCTCAACAACATCGAGGATCAGGTCCGGTTGGGCACGCCGGCCGACCCCGAACTCTCCCAACGTCGCGTCCGGATGGTCCGCTTCTGGGGTTCGGGCAACGGACCCCAGAACCTCGATCCGACGATCCATGACGCGTTCGGCGTCCCTCCCTTGGACGGACTCGGCACTGCGCCGGCACCCCTACGGCAGTCTCCGAGTGGACGGGAAGACCGCGGGCAGCACAACGCCGAACTGGCCGTCCCCATACCTTCCGCACAGTCGCCAGCGCCGACGCAGGAGCCGCCTCTGGTCCGGGCCGTCGACCGCTGGCATACCACTGGAGACCTTAGTCAGAGCGACCGCAACAGCCTCAGAAACATCGTGCATGCCGCTGTCACGGCTTATCTGGGATTCGAAGACGGATACGGTGGCGACGGATACTGGACCAGCGGAAAGAAGGAACTCTCGCCGTCCTTCGATGCGACGAACTCGATCGCGTTGGACGACAACAGACTGCACAAGGCACTCATCCCGATTGACCGCACCAACGACGAGGATGTCCGTGTGCTCCGAGCGCTCGCCTGGGTGGACGAGGCGGGATCCTGGGTTACCGTACCGAACGGGGAGGTACTCCAGCGCCTATGTGTGGAGAAGGTTCGGACGTGGGCAGCACGCGTCTCCGTTTCTCTCCTTCCGCAGGAGCAGCGTGATGAACACGAATTGGTCCGCCTCACGCATACCCTGCTGACCCTCAGCAAGGCCCTCGGCATTTCCGACGCTTACAAGCCTGACCCACTCAGCCGGCTTAAGGCGATCTTCGCCTCGCCCCCGAAGCTCGCAGACGCAACCATACGACCTCAACTGCGACGGTGGCAGGATCGCTTCATCGGCACCGAGCAGAAGCCAGAGCGAGAGCTGCTCCAACAGCGACTGCTCCGCATGGCGTCTTATAGTCAAGGCTCAGGCGGCAAGCCACTAGCCCTCGACCTCCCCCGTCTCCTCCGCGCCCTTCGCGCCAACATCAACACAACGTGGCCCGAGCAGGACACCAATTTCATCACCCCACTGGTGGACGGCATTCAGACCCGAATCGCAATGTTGGAGCCCTTACTCAAGGAAGCCTTGGATCTGATACCGAATGTGAGCGATCTCGGGGGGGAGATTGCTGAGGTCGCCAAAGCGCTCAACACCCTGGTCACCGAGCGGTCACACGTGGGCGATCTTCCAGCTTCAATCGACGGGCGGGCCCTCGCCAGTGCTGCCAAGGCGGTCAAACCCGGCGATCTCAAGAAGTTGGAGGGCATCAGCGAGAGACTGCGGACCTGGGACGCTCTCACTGCGGACGAGCGCCTTCACCTGCTGACATCGGATTGGGAAGGGTCAGCGGTGCGAATCCGAAACTGGCTCAACCCAGCTCTGGCTGGCGTGGCGGCGCTGGAGCAGAAGTTGAGGGCTGGATCTGCCTCTGAGGCACAGCGGGAGCACGTCGAGGCACTCAATCGTCTGATTGCCGGGCTGGAGACCTTGAGCCGTGAAATCACGAACGTGACCGGCTGCGAGGGGACAGCATGACTCTCATCGAGCAGGTCCAGCGACTACGTGCGGCAGCAGCAGCTGCGGACGACGAGAACTCAATCAAGCGCCGTACCGGCGAGTTGGTGACCCTAGCCGAGCAGGTCGAGGCATACATCGAAACAGTTCGACAGTTGGCCAACGGCGCGGCCGAACTCCGCGCCGCCAGTGTCAGCATCGACGCCGACTTGCCTCAAAGAGCAACGCAGGTGATCACCACGCTCCAGGCTCTCACCAGTGCACTGCCCGGTCAGACCGTTGACGCGCCGCTGGACGACGCGAGAACGCGACTGAAGGCCGTCCAGCCGTTCGTGAAGCTTCTTCGCCAGTCCGTCGAGGAAGCGTGGGCAACGTTGCGAAGCCGTGAAATACCGGCGATCAACGAGGATCTTGTCGCTACGCTAGCCAGGAGCGGCATTGAGGTCGAAGACATCCATATCGAGATCGAGAAGGCGCAGAGCGTGCTCGCTATCCTAAGCAACCGCGCTGTTCCCGAATTGGGGGACGTCGCAAAGTTGTCCAGCGCGTTGGAGACTCTCCGGTCCTGCGGTGAACGGATCAGCAGACTCGTCGACCCAACCCTCGCTAAAGTGATCTTGAACGCCCAGGGGACAACAGGGATCCCTTTGAGTTCCTTCACACCCGAGGTGCTAGCCGGCCTGATGAGGCTGGGGATCCTCGATCGCTTCTGGGTGCGACTCCGGTGACCCCCAAGAAGATCGAGCGCCTGATTCTCGATGCCCTAGAGGCACACGAGGATCCACTCCTGTCCTGGGGCGTCGTCGACGGCGGGTTCACAGACGATGAACTACACACACTGGTCGACCGCGTTCTGAACAAGTCCGGCGCACTCACCGCGGCCCAAGACGCGATCGACGCACTCGACCGCAAGGGTATGATCATTCGTGACGCCGCAGCCTCACCCCCACGGTGGCGTACACGAAACGGTGAGGCACTTCGCCTCCTGGCGCAACTACGCCAGATATTTCTCTCCGCCGACCCAGCGACGGCCTGGCGCCAAGGCACGCCACTCATCGCCGACTTCCGCTACGCACGACGGTCGCGTGCGTACCCCCGACGCGACCAGCCCAGAGAGGCAGTCCTCGAAGGAACAGGTGGTGTCCACAACATCTACCGTCAAGTCATCGATGCGATGACCCTCTTGGACGGCGAGCACCACGACCTTAGCGGGTTCCAGGTCCGCGCCAGCCGCCAAATAATGACTGCACTGCAGTCGAACATCACCACGGCCACGGTCGTGGGTGCCGGCACCGGAAGCGGCAAGACGCTCGCCTTCTACCTGCCGGCCTTTTCCTACCTGACAGGGCTCCAAGACCAGTCCGCGTGGACCCGCGCGCTGGCTGTATATCCTCGCAACGAACTTCTCAAGGACCAACTCAACACAGCATTTGCGCACGCCCGACGACTCGATTCAGTCTGGATTGAGACAAACGGACGGCCGATGACCATTGGAGTCCTCAATAAGGACACCCCGCACACCCTGAAAGCTCTATCCGCCTCCTACTCGACGTGGGCAAAGCATCCCCTGGGATTCAGGTGCCCCCAGTTCACGTGCCCCGGCGACGGATACGCCGTCTGCGGCGGCGCGCTTTTCTGGTTGCATCAGGACATCCAGTGGAAGACAGAGCGCCTCACCTGTGGAACCTGCGGCAGAGCATTCGACAACCGCCAACTCGTCCTGACCCGTCAACAGATGACCAAGCAGCCACCTGACGTGCTGTTCACCACGACGGAAATGCTCAACCGGGGGCTCTCCGACCTCTCGCTGCGACAACTGTTCGGCGTCGGCGTGCCCAACAAGCCACGCTTGATGCTGCTCGATGAAATCCACACATACAACGGGACAACCGGGGCTCAAGCAGCTCTGGTTCTGCGACGCTGGCACCACGCCCTGCACAGCCCAGTCACCTTCGTTGGGCTCTCCGCGACGCTCTCCAATGCTGTGCGCCATATGGGTGATCTGACCGGCGTCGATGACGAGTTAGTCATCAGCATCGAACCAGGCGCGGATGAGATGGACTACGAGGGCGCCGAGTACATGATCGCTGTGCGCAGCGACCCGACCAGCGGTGCATCAGTCCTGTCGACAACAATCCAGACGGCGATGCTCTTGCCGCGAGTCCTCGACGAACCCAGAAGCCGAGCATCGGATGGACTACTCGGGACCAAGGCGTTCGTTTTCACCGATGACCTCGATGTAGCCAATCGACTGTACTCCTATCTGCTTGACGCAGAGGGGCAAGATCTTCGTAATGACCGCCTCCGGCAGTCGAAAGCGCCGCTGGCATCCATGCGACGTACCGGACAGGGGGACCTCACCGGGCAGCGACGCGCCGGACAGGTCTGGGACCTTCCAATAAAGCTGGGGCACAAACTCGATGGCACAGGGCTCAAAGTAAGCCGGACCACCTCTCAAGATGCTGGGGTGGACGTCGAATCCCAACTGGTGGTTGCAACCGCCTCGCTAGAGGTAGGCTTCGACGATCCGAATGTCGGCGCCGTACTTCAGCACAAGGCTCCACGTGGGGTCGCTCCATTTCTCCAGCGTAAGGGGCGTGCCGGGCGAAGCCGAGCAATGCGCCCATATACCGTTGTGGTGCTTTCTGACTATGGACGGGATCGCGTCGCCTACGAAGCCTGGGACACGCTCTTCGATCCAGTGCTGCCCGAACTCGTACTCCCGATTCGCAACCGCGCCGTGCTCCGTATACAAGCAACCTTGGCGATGCTTGATTGGCTCGCGGAGCAACTCCAAACTGCCCACCCTCGCGCGAATCTCTGGCGTGATTTGAAGGGACTCACGGATCCGAAGTACCCAGACAATCGGAGGATTCAGGAAACCGCTGCCACCGTCCTGCGCAGCCTTCTCCGCAATCCCGACCGGCAGCGCAGTCTGCGCCTCTGGATCGAAGGCGCGCTCCAGGTCCCTGAAAACCTCGCCGCAGAGATCCTCTGGCACCCGCCTCGGCCCCTCATGCTCGCTGCCGTGCCAACGCTGATTCGACGACTCGAGACCGAGTGGTCGGTGGCCGGCCCTGACCAATACGTCAAGGGCCAGGACTCAATGGGAGATAATCCGCTTCCCGACTTCTTCCCCGTCAATTTGTTCAGCGAACTCGCACTCCCTGAGGGGTACGTGATTGTCCCTCCCCAGCAGCACTGGGAAAAGGAGGAGAGTCACGCGATGGGGATGGCCCAGATGCTTCGCGAATACGCTCCGGGGCGGGTGTCCCGGCGCTTCGCGACCCGCAACCTCGAGCACCGTCACTGGGTTCCGATTCCTAACGGTGCGCGCGAGACCATCATGGATCTCGGACCTGTCCTTCCCGTGTTCCACCGTCAGGACGTGGCGACCGTCGAATTTCGCGGGACCCCCACGAAGATCCCTATTATCCGGCCCGATCAGGTGCGGCTCACTATCACGCCAAAGGAAATAAAGGACACCTCTAACGCAAGCATAGTCTGGCGATCACAATTCCTCGAAAGCGGGCCGGGACTGGTTGCCCGGATCCCTCGCACAGATCCCCTCGGCGGACTCATTGATGAAGCGCGCTTCTTCCTGCATGCACAGAACGCTCACGTCGAGGTCCGTCGCGTGGCGATTGAGTCAGAGGCCAGTTTGGTCTTCGATCAGGGCCGTGAGGCAAGAGTTCGAGCACAGTTCTCACTTGAGGGTGAGCATGTAGGTCTCGGAGCGACGTACGACGTCGATGGACTCCGCCTGACGATCACTCTCCCAGAAGTGATCAGCCCTCCGACTGACGTCGAACCAGCACTGCGCAGCGCCTGGTTTAAATACCTACTGGTGAACGACCCGGAACTGCTGGAGCAGGTGAACAGGTTCCAGTTGGAATGGCTCCACCAGACAATTGAATGCATGCTGCTAATGTCAGCCGTCGCACAGAGCACGTCACTCCAGGACGCCTACCAGGCAGTGCGGGGGTCCTTCGCTGGCAGGTTGACAGACACTTTGAACGCTATGTTCCGCAGTTCCGGGGTCGAGGAGGCCGAAAGCGCCGCGGTCAACCGGATGGCTGAGCGTCTGAAAAGACTGCTCGCTGACCAGGACGTGGTCGCTCGCCTGGATCAGTTGACCGAGCAAGTCTGGAACCCTTCCCCAGGGCAGTTCCAGTCCTGGCTGCGCCAGCGTCTCCTGGCCACGCTCGGGCAGGCTGCCTTGTGGGCGGCCCGAGAGATCTGTCCTGAGCACGACCCGGAGGGAATCTTCGTCGACATCGAACCCGGCTACGAACTCGACGGCACCCTGCGTAATGGCCAGGTCTGGTTGACCGAAGCAACGATCGGCGGCGGCGGCTTCATCGAAGCGCTGGCAGCGCGGGTACGCCCGGATCCGCGGCGTTTCCTCCGGCTGATTATGAAAGCGATCCAGCCTTCTACCAACGAACTAGTCGACGCGCATATGCGGCGAATCGTGCGCTACGCCACCGAGCATAACGCCTGGCTTCCCCTCATCGCGAACTTCCGCGGATCGGTGACACAGGCGCAACGGGTGCAGAGTTTGGACCGGATCCGCACAGAGTTGCGGAACGCGGGAATCTACGGCGCCGAACAAGCCGTAATCTCGAGCTTGGCGAACCGCCTGCTCCGGCCAGGGTCAAGCGCATATACCGACCAGGCGCTACGCACCCTCGTTGACGAGTGGGAGACAGAGGAGCAGCGTCTAGGCGTGGAAATTCCTCCGCGCACCTGGGCATATCTGATGCACCATCGGCACGACTTGGATACGGGGCTAAACCTCTCGGCGAACTCAACGGAGCGGCAGCGCATCGACGCTATCCAAAGCGTGCTCTGGCCACGCGGTTGGGCCGTACGAGCCGATGCACTGCAGTCGTGGAACCCCTATGTCGAAACTCTGCCAACTGCGCCGGATCTGCTCCGGCGGCTCTTCACACCCACGGAGGAAGCGATCAGGGTAACTGCTGCCAACGCAGACGAGATGGTCCGTTCCCGTCTGGCTTCGCAGGGTTCGGCACAGTTGATCGCGACTCCCGAGGAAGCGCCCGTGCTGGCGAACGAGTTGGTCGACCTGTCGGATCGCGCCATTGAGACGGACTCTCTCCAGGTATACCCACGGATCGTGGAGATCGACCACCACCCGGACGGTAGCGTCGTGGTCTCGCTCGAACTTGCCGAGGTATCGGCATGAGAAGGATCACGACCGCTGGGGCAGGCGAAACCCGACTGCTCAAGGATCTGATCCAAAATCTGCTCGTAACCGAACTCTTGGCGCCGTCGAGCAAACTTTTGGTCCTTTCTCCCTGGGTTTCTGACATCGCCGTGATCGATAACGCGTCGGGGCAGTTCAAAACCGTGCTGCCCGGGTTGCCCGCCCGACCCATCCGGCTTACGGAGGTGCTCGTAGAGCTTGCTCGACGCGGCACTGATGTCCAAGTGGTCATACGCGACGACGCACGTAACACCATCACGAGACAGCGCCTCAGCGATCTCGCCCCGGTCGGACCACGACCCACCCTGAGGCTTCGCAACGCCTTGCACGACAAGGGCATCCTCAGCAGTCGCTTCCACATCCATGGTTCGATGAACTTCACATACTTTGGCCAGACAATGAACGAGGAAGGCGTCACCGTTGTGTCTGACCCCGATCAGATAGCCCGTGCATGGGTCGACTATCAGAACAGGTACCAACTGTCATGAGCGTCGATTTCAAGGCGTTCTTCAGCACGGGCAACAACATCAAGCCCACTGAGGTGGAGGCGGACGACCAGATAATTCTCGAGAACTTCATCGGTGCTATCGAACAACGCCAGACCGGGTTCTTGCCGCGGAGTTTTCGCGGCCGTCTATGGTGGTATGCGTTCGCGCCAACTCAGCGTCAACAGCGCGAGATATTGAATCTCCTCGACAGCTGGATAGGCCCGACCTTCAGCGACCTCGCTCGTGTTCGAGGTGCCCTCGATCCAGCCGATCCGTTTGACGCCGCACTGCTGAAGTTGCCTGTGCAACCGCTGCGCTTTGAGGTTCTACCGCGGTCGAAGCCGTATGCGAGGCGTTCACGCAAACAGGTGCGCGACACCCTGCTGATCATGAGCCGTCTCCTGAATGGCAGGCCACCGTCGGAGTTCGATGCTCCTAGAACCACCGTAGAGGTGCTCGACGACCTTGGCCACGCCATCGCTGCCCAAGACCGCGGCGTCGCCTTGGCATGTCTCCGGGAACTCGAGGCGACGGCCGACCTCGACCAAACGAACCTGGCATTTCTTCGAGTGCGCACATACGCCGGACTGCAGGACTGGAAGGCCGTCCTTGCGGACAGAGACCTCGACCAAGTACTGGCCATGCGTCGACCGCTGGGGATTACCCAGGCGATACAGCAAGCTGTCTATAACACATGGTTCGCCGCTCATGACGCAGAAGGTAAGGAGCAGGAACTACTCGACGCCGTCACCACGCTTCCCCCATTCTTCCGATCACTATTTTCGGGGGCGGCCCCTACAACTCGTGCCCAAGTCATCGTCGAGTTCCTTATTGCGATAGAGAGCAACGCCGAGGACAGACTGGACCGCCTTCTCAAAGAGGCTGGTGCGATCGAGTCTGGCCTACCCGATCATTTGCGTGCGGTACTACACCGGACACAAATGCCCGAGCAGTCGGTCGAAGTGACCAAACCAGTCACGTCGATGCAGCCCACCAATCCAACCGAATCACCGCTCGAACGGGCGACTGGGCTGATGCTTCGGGGCGAACTGCAAGCTGCGCTGGACCTTTCGTTTACGCTGAAGCCTGGGCTTGAGGCTGCCCACCTCCTCTTGACCTGCGCCCGCGATCTGCAAGCGCCGGAGAAGGCGACATTGGTGGCCGCGTACCTTTCCAGGCATGACCTGCGCAAACTGGTCGACAAGGCTGGGGCACGTCTACGTAGCGATCTTGCATGGCTGGATGAGTTCACCCAAGGCCGGCCACAGCTAGGATGGCGAGCTTGGTTTGAATCACTACACCATGACGATGACGCGACGGTCATGGTGATCGACCCAGAAACCACCGACGGGTGGGCCCCTCTCACTGCTGACGCACTAACTGAACTGCTGTTGAACGCTTCCGACCAGGTGCTCGGAAAGCTTGGTGAGTTTGGTGGTCAGTTCATGGCAGCGCACCGCGATGTCTTCGTTGCGGATGGGGCCGCAGGGCTCATCGAACGTGTCCTAGCTGGACTCGCTATGAGCGGAAAGAACTCGGCCGGCGTCCGGGTTCAGACCCTAGCACTGCTGGACTATCTGCTGGCTACCAACCCCGGCCCAAAGGTGTTCGCCGGGGCGCTGGAATGGATTGGTCTGATCGTCAAGAGCAACATCTCCGCCGTGACCACCACCTGGGCGATCGACGTGCTTCAGGCAGCGACGGTTACGCCGGCGGCGGCGACAAATGCCGCAGCAGCACCGTTCTTCTACGAGATCACGGAGAGGGTCGGGCCCTTCAAATCAGCGCTGGACCTGACCGATCTTGAGGCCATCAAGATAGTTGCCAGCGAATTGGCACTCGACGTGCCGAAGTACCTACTCGCTGGGCAAGCGGAGGACGCCGACCCCAGTGCACCGTATCGCTATCTGAAGGACTCTAAGGTGGTGCTTTACTCCCTAACCGAGACGGCCACTACTCGCGCGGCACAGGTACTCCGCACTCTAGTGCCTGGCATCGACATCGAGACGAGCGCCGAACACGACGGCAGCAGCAGGCTGGCTGCCCAGGCGGCCAATGCGGACGTATTCGTTGTGGTGACGGCATCAGCGAAGCACGCCGCTACGGACTTCATCAATGCCAAGCGAGGCGGGCGACCGGTAGTGCTTGTCAACTCTCGCGGTTCGTCCGCCATCTTGCGCGAGCTCGCTGAAGGTTGAGTCCCCGGAAGGGCCGCTACGCAAGTACTTTGAGGAGGGGCCGATACCAACCCTCCTCAAAGTGTCGTTGGGCAGAGAAATACCTCCGTGTTCGATCACCACCCCTCTCAGAAGAGAGCTTCTTGGTTGATCAGATACAACAAACCGTCCGTGAGCAGGCGGACGTCATTAGGCGTGTTCTGGAAGCTGTTCCACTTGCGGGCCTCGCTTGAGCCGAACTTCCAGGAACCGCCCGTCCAGGCAGCGCCAGCCTCAATTCGCTTGAGTGCGTTGCTAACCGCGCCAGGGACCTCCTGAGGAGGTAGATCCTCCGTTAGATGATCCATGATGAACCCCATTGCCTGAATCCCTACGCCATGGGTGAGCCTCGAGAGCCTCGGCGGCAGCGACCACGCCTCGGGGAACGTCTCCCGCACCAAACCCCAATAGGTATTGAGATGTGCAAGCATCCTATCGACGTCGCCAGCACCGTCCATGGGATCGCGATACTGATAGAGAGCACCTTGATACAGACTGTGCTCGATCATGCGGAGGATGCTGTTGTCCTTGATGTAGCCATCGGGAGATGTGGGCGTGGCGATGGCTCGATAGAACGGACCGTTGAACATCCCATTGAGGCGGGTCATCAGGGCTGCAGGAAGTTGGCGACGAGCGTAAGTCGGCGGCAGATGAGTGTTCGTATCCGGCAGGAGTTCGTGGATCAGGCCCTTAGGAAGGGGTTTGGTGTTGTTTACGAGGATGAACTGTGCGCGCTGCTCGGCATCGTTGTCCGCTATGAATCCGACCGCCGCGACGGGGAACTCTCCGATGTCGGCGTCTCGGATAGCAGCACTTCGCTGTTGGCCGTCGACTACCCATGCCGGCTTCTCGTCATCCTCTAGGGTTTCGTCTAGGGGGATGGCCAGTTCGCCGGGCACCGAGTAGCCGACTTCATGGCTCGTGACCGCAGGTTCGAAGCGAACGCGGCTGTCGAAGGCGAGCACTAGCGCGTTCGGCAGCATCGGATTCTCCGACTCGAGGTAGCGCTGGATAGCTCGGATGTGGCTAGCGACCTCAGGCCGTTGATACCCCTGGAGCTGGTCTTTCGCGTCACGACGTATGCGGGAAACCGCTGCGAACTCGTGCAGCCTCTTGCCGTCGACGGCGAAGCAATAAATGCGGCGCGATCCCTGCCGGACCTCCAACGCTGGAAGACGAAGGATCTGGCGGTCGGCCATTAGTTCTCCTGTCCAAGGGGGTGCTTGATGTGGTGCATCTTAGTGGCGAACACCGACAAGTTGTGGAACCCACGTCTCTTGTTCCGTTCAGATCCGCGGAAGATGGCTATCTCAACACCGTGCGCAGCGCAGATCGTGCACTTGCATGACTTCCAGGGTTTGGCTTCGAGAGTAACGCGATAGGCCGGAACTCTGCTCTGTTTCTTGTCCGACTCAACCAATCGTTCATAATCTTCGAGGATCTCAATCACTCTGTCCACGGTCTCAGAGCCTTCGTCATATGCACGCAGGCGCTTCATGCATTCCCGCTCTGCAGACCTAGCTTTCACCTGCGAGACCTCGCCTGCCAGGATCCGTCGTTTGAGGGCGGGATTTCCATCGACCTGTGGAACGCGAATAGCGGTGTAAGCCATGCCAGCCGTGTGGTAGTTGTTACGATCGTCCATAAACGACTGCCGAAACGGCGAGGTGCTATCGAAACTAGTGACGCCGTGGAGGGCAAACTCTTCCATCGATGCCACTCTTGTGATCCCCAAGAGATGCAACTCTGTGGTAGACGAGCGCACCTGATCTATTTCTTTCAGGCAAGCGAGAATGTCAGCAGTCTTTAGAGGTACCATGCCCCCGAGAGCGATACGCTTATAACCAATTTTTTGTAGGCGTTGCACGCTGTCCGCGTAACTGGCAGGGCTCCATCCTTGAGCAGCGCCCACAGGTTCGATCTTATTTCCTCTGCGTTCAACGGCCTCGTAGAAGTCGGCTGCATAGCGGAGCGAGATCTCGCGTCGCGTTTTCCACACCGGATTTGCTTCCTCGTCCGAGACTTTCGGATCATAGCCGAAGATTACGTGGTCGATGCTGATCCCAGCGTGGAAACCGCAACGCTCATAGAAGTCTAGGACCTCATCGATCGTATATGGAGGAAGCTCTTCATCGGCGTAATTGAAGGCACCACAATCCCCGATCGTCACAATGTTCTCAGGGAGCCTGAAATACCTGCGCACACCTAGCCGGTAGAGCCGCTCTCGCTGCGGCATTGAGTACTTTCCTGCCCCTTTTACAGATCCGTCAACAATCGCCTTGCTGACAAGGAGACCGTCGTAGGGCAATGGTTTAAGTATCTCGTGCGCGTACTTGTCATCGCGCTGCCGCACACGGTGCGGGGAGTGTTCCTCAGTGAAGAAGTTAAATGTAGGACTCACTTGGTCCTGACTGTCCGGAAAGTAGAACTTCACGCGAGCCCCCTACGTGCAATCTGATAGACGCGAATGAGATAGTTAGAGAGTTCGTGAACGTGCTTGCTTACATTCTCGATCTCATTCCATCGGTGCCCTATCTCTTCCCATACGCCCGACGTCCACCTGCAGTGCGGGGCGATAAGTTCCAAATGCTTTCTCACTGTTTCGGGCGCATCACTTCGCAAGGGGTCGACGACGCCCAGAATCCGATCCATAAGACGGCCCATTGCCCTGATTCCAGCACCATGCATGAGTCGGCTTTTCTCCGGTGGCTTGCCCCACGCATCCGGGAATGTCTCCCGAACCGCCGTCCAGTAGAGGAAGAGCGCCTGGATGATTCCGTCGAAGTCGGTCTCCCCCCGGCCGATGTCGCGATAAGGGTAGAGGGCTCCAGAATGGGATGTGAGGCTCTCCTGAATCATGTCCACGATTCCGGTGTCGGTAACTACTGCACCGGACTGCTTACTACCAGCAGAGGAGGCACGTTTGATGAGACCACAGAATGGTGAGTTTTTGTCCGAATTCAGGATGTCGCACAACTGCGATGGGGCCTTCCTAATGGCGAGTCGCGGCGGAAGCGGACTATCGACCTCGGGAAGGAGTTCTGTCACCAAGCCACGTGGCAGAGGTTTGGTGTTGTTGATCCGGACGAATTGATCTCGCTGCAAATTTACCGTGTCCGCGATGAAGGCGATGATCGGCGTCGGGAAGTCCTGGCGGCGCGCTTGAGAGAGTGCCAGTGCGCGCTGCTGTCCGTCGACGATCCAAGCTGGCTTGGGCTTTCCCTCCTCGGGAAGAGGGACCACGAGTCTGCCCGTATCCGAGACACCATCGTCTGGATACCTGTTTCCACCGCGGGTGCATCTGAAATGGACTCGTGAAGACAGCGCCATGATGATCGGGTTCGGAAAAATTGGTAGGTCACTGTCCAAGTATTGGACGATTTCTTGGATGTGCTTCTTCACCTGCGGACGCTGGTATCCGATCAGCTTCCCTGCTTCGTCCCTGCTCACTCTGGAGATATCAGCGAACTTCAGCACTTGATCCGCACGTAGCATGAACGCAAATAGCGGATAGTCCTTCACCTGAATGATCCGAAGAGCACGGACTTCGATCGAATCGGTCCACTGTGGCGTCGTCACTGCCAGTCACCCGCCGAAGCACGCTGCTCTTCGAAAAAAAGGTCCCTGAAACGAGCTTGCTCACAGGAGAGCCCTGAGCTCCGTAGTTCGCGTAGTAGAGGGGTCGCCGATGTAGGCCCGTATTCCAGTCGCTTTCGGATGAAGGCGCGGACTTCATCGTCTGTCATGCGGATCCCAGCCGGCTTTCGAGGAATCTCCGGTGCTGTTGCAAGGGCGTCGCTCATGAGCTTGACCAGCAGCGGGCGCTGTACGGCGTCTCCACGCAGACGTGATTCCTTGAGCACATGCATCGCCGCTCGGGCATTCAGCGAAAGGAGGCTCCCACCGACTACAGACCGGAGAGCTGCCGTGACGGGGACCACCAGGTCATCGATATCAGCACAGCGCCCGGCCGGCCCGATGACCGAGAGGCTATCGCTATCGGACAGCCTCAAAGAGGCTTCTCGCAGGTCGTCTGCACATGCGCGAAGATAGGGATCAGAGAGCACAGCAATGATCGTTGCGTCGGGATAGAGACTGGCCAGCGCGGTGAGGGAACGCGGCTGCCCAGCACGCGGCCCGACCCACTGGGCGAGGAGTTCCCACCACTGGCGGGTCCCCTCAGTGTCCGTGGACACCGAGTCCTCATGCCCAAAGGCAAACGTACCCGCATACGGGGCTACGGGCGCGTCTACAGGGATCAGTCCGTACCCTGCGGAACACACCCATAGAGTTGCCTCTTGGCCAACTACCTCTGCTAGGTCACGTGCGATGAGCCAGTGTTCGCCTGCGTACAGACTGCTCGCGGGCACTAGAGTCTCGGCGCCTGATAGGCGCTTGATCCATTCGTCGCAACGCTCATCCGCTCTCTTGGCCTTCAAGCTGCGAACACGGAGGTGCTCAGGGACGGGGAGTCGCTTGCGATTGGTGCATGTCACCACAACATGCACGGCTTGGCCGTTTCGACCAACACTGTCGGCCATGGCACTACGCGCCGTTCGGCGAGGTCCAAGAGACCTGCGCATATGCCGCATGATTGTGAATGCTCTCGTCGTTGACGGCGCGCACGCGATAAGCGGTGATGCGGTCAGAAGCCGACAGGACCTGGCAGACGTTACGAACCATATCTTCGACGAAGACTGGGTTGTCGTAGCCAGCCATGGTCACATGACGCTCATCCGGACGCTTGAGCAACGCATAGACCGGTGACGAAGCCGCGCCCTCGGCAATGTCGATCAACTCGTCAAACCACAGGTCGGTCGCGTGGTCCGACGGCTTAACTTCAATAGTGATGTGACCTCGCTGATTGTGCGCACCACGATCGCTGATGGCTTTGCTACAGGGGCACACGCTAGTGACCGGAACCTCGACACTCAACATCAACTGGGTATCGGCCACACTGCTGGTCACGGTAACAGCACAGGTGTACTCGACGAAGGCACGTGAGCGCGTAACGGGTGCTTCACGCTCAAGGAAGTAGGGGAAGACCAGGTGGACGCGCGCGCTGGCGCTCCCCATGTGCTCCCGCAACTCGTCCGCCAGACCAACCGCCGTAGACGAGGTCAGTTGCTCGCGAGAACCATGCAGCACTTCAATGAAGCGGCTCAGATGAGCGCCCTTGACCTCAGGTCCCAGCATTACCGACATCGCGGCCGTGGCCACGGTCTCACGCTTGGCACCCTGGCCATCGGCTACGAGGACTGGATACCGGAGGCCTTCGATCCCAACTTCGTCCAGTGCTACGCCACGACTGTCGGGTGCCGCCTGCACATCTACGAGCATCAACCCTCCCCTCGGTAGATGCATCCAGAAGTGCACGTCTCTCGGACATGGATCGCCCACAGCGGCAACGAGTCGACCAGTCGATCCCAGATCCACTTTGCGAGGACTTCGCTAGTGGGGTTCTCAAGCCCTGCGATCTCGTTCAAGTAGTAATGGTCGAGTTGGTTCAGCAGCGGATTGAATGCCTTCTTGATCTCACCGAAGTCAATCAACCACCCTGTGACAGGATCGACTTCACCGCGGATGTGTACTTCGACTCGATAGCTGTGTCCGTGAAGCCTGGCGCACTTATGGCCCTCAGGTACGTTCGGCAGCCTGTGGGCTGCTTCGAACGAAAATTCACGAAAGATCTCGATCAACGGATTCCCAAAATCTTGTGGGTCTGGACGCTCAACTGCCATTGAGGATGATCAAGGCAATACTCGATAGCCGCCTTGGTGTTGGCGATGAGATCCTCGCCGTCCATGGGCTGCAGCAGGAAACGATCAAAGTCAAGGTCTTCAAAGAGCTCCGGCTCGGCTCCGACCTGCGGGTAGACCAGCTTCAGATCGTGCCCCGATGTCAGGACCAACTCGGTGCCTGCCTTGGGACTCACGCAGATCCAGTCGATGCCAGCGGGAGCTGCCCGGGTACCATTGGATTCAATGGCCACTTCGAATCCTTCAACGTGCAGGGCGTCGACTGCTTCCTCATCGAGTTGAAGTAGTGGCTCTCCACCCGTGCAGACTACATAAGGTCGACTACGCGAATGAGATTTGCCCCGCCACGTCTTGGCAACGGCCGCAGCGAGATCGGCAGCCGTCTTGAAACGTCCGCCGCCTGGGCCATCCGTGCCGACGAAATCCGTATCGCAGAACTTGCAGATCGCTCGGTGTCGATCTTCTTCCCTACCCGTCCACAAATTACAGCTGGTGAACCGACAGAACACAGACGGTCGCCCTGCGTGACTTCCCTCGCCTTGAAGGGTGTAAAAGATCTCTTTGATGCGATACACGCGAATCAAGCCTTCGATGTGAAAGACGGGTCCACTAGACCCAACTCCGCGAAACCTCGCCCACGAAGGAGGCAAGAGTCGCAAGTCTCGCAAGCACGACCGTCGATCGGGTCGTAGCAACTGTGGGTCAGAGAGTAGTCGACGCCTAGATCAAGGCCCCGCTGGATCGTCTGCGCTTTGGTGAGGTTGATCAGAGGAGTGTGGATCTTCAGCTTCTGTGTGCCTTCAACGCCGGCCTTTGTCGCGAGGTTGGCCATGCGCTCGTATGCCTGGATGTACTCAGGTCGGCAGTCGGGGTAGCCGGAGTAGTCGAGAGCGTTGACTCCGATGAAGATGTCAGAGGAACCAAGCGTCTCGGCCCAGGCGAGCGCAAAGGAGAGGAACACCGTATTGCGAGCTGGAACATAAGTGATTGGGATGCCAGCGTCCAGATCTTCCACGCTCTCGTGGTGGGGCACGTCGAGCGCGTGATCGGTAAGCGCGGATCCGCCGAAGACTGCGAGGTTGATGTCGGCGATCACATGTTGGGTGGCACCGAACTCAACAGCTACCTTCTTGGCCGCCTCGAGCTCCTCGGTGTGACGCTGCCCGTAGCGGAAGCTGAGAGCATAGGTCTCGTACCCCTCCTCCCGCGCGATCGCAAGAACGGTCGTCGAGTCGAGCCCTCCGCTCAGGAGCACCACGGCCTTGCGCATATCTGTAGTCACTTGATCGCCCTCTGTTCGCTTGGAAGCCAACAGAAACTTACACCACACCGAACCCGGTAGACATCGTAGTTTCCAGAAGATGTCCCTGCCAACCTGGCCGCAGTCCCCCAGTTCGACGCACCGCCACTGGAGTGCCTCCGCAGGCTGCTTGCGCATCACAGGTGCCAGGCTAGAGGTCATCAAGCGGCAGAACCAGATGACGCCACGAATCGATCAGGCGAAAGTGCGCCCCCTACGCCGGCGGCAGGTGTAGCAGTTTCTTGCGATCCTGACAGCCGCAGCAAGGGAAGTCGTGTACTTGTGACAGCGGGGTTGCCCAGCAAGAAGGTGCCGCCCTTCGCGAGTCAAGATCATACGTTCTATCCGCCGGGCGCAGCATGTCCGATAACAGCGGGATTCACACAGTTGTCGGTGCTGTTGGCTGTACTGTCTGGAAGTTCGCCCTGCTGTCACCGGCCGGGCCAAGCAGCCACTTGAACAGAGAGTAGAACGTGAAGGCTTCCGTAACCGCTGGCAGCGTCGCGCTCATTGCGTACATCGCTACGATCCCTGCGGCCAACCTGGCAGTGACCCACCTTGGCGCGGTCCCTGTGGGCTTCGGCTACCTAGCGCCCGCCGGTGTCTACCTGGTGGGATTGGCGCTCGTCCTCCGAGACCTCAGCCGAGAAGCGGCCGGCCGCCTCGCAGTCTTGGGAGCCATAGCGGCTGGCATCGTCATCTCATACGTGCTGGCCGATCCCGACCTCGCTGTGGCATCAACTGTAGCCTTCGCCGTCGCCGAACTAGCGGACTTTGTTGTATACGAACCGCTTCGACAGCGAGGACTGCTGATCGCCATGGTTGCCTCGAATGCGATAGGCATCATCTGTGACAGTCTCTTGTTCCTACAACTGGCCTTCGGCTCGCTCGAGTATCTCTCCGGGCAGATTCTCGGCAAGGTCTGGATGACCCTTGCGGCTGTCGCAATCTTGGCGCTTCTGCGGCGGCGGAGGAGGAGGGTTGCGCTCTGAAAGTACTGTGCTAGCCTGCGCGCCTCTCGCGCGCACTTGACGATGCGACCGGCGTCGACCACGCGTGGTTACGGACAGGCGAGTGCTCCATGATGGAGAGGATGAGAAGGTCAAAGCGCGCCCTTGCCGCTCGTTCTCAGCGGAGGTCATAGCCGAAATCATGGATCTGTGCTGGTGCGGTGGCCGCTTGGTCAAACAGGTGGCCAAGGACTTGGCCTCACCGGGACGCAGTCCGCCACTGGGTTCGCCAGTCCGATGCTGGTGTCGGTGAGCGCAAGAAGCTGACCATCAGAGAGCGCCAGGAGTTGAGGCGCCGCGGCGGGAGAATCGGCGCCCTCGCGAGGACGTCGACATCCTCAAACGAGCCACCTTAGATTCAAAGAGTCAAGGCAACACATTGGGCCGGGGTTCGGTAGCCGAGGCACTTGCGTGGGCGGTTGTTCAGTCGGGCGGCCAGGGCGTCGAGGTCGGCTTGGCTGTACAGGCTCAGATCGATGCCTTTTGTAGGTATTGCCGGATCAGTTTGTTCGTGTTCTCGTTTGTGCCCCGCTGCCATGGGCTGCGCGGTGCCGCGAAGAAGACGTCGACGCCGGTCGCTTCGGTCAGCAGCCGGTGGCCGGCGAGTTCCATACCGCGGTCCCAGGTCAGAGTGCTGAGCAGGCGAGCATCCATCCGGGAGAACGCCTGCTGCAGGGCGGGGATGACCGTCGTGGTGTGACAGCTGGGTAGCGCGACCATGGTCAGGTAGCGGGACTTGCGGTCGACCAGCGTCGCGACCTGGCTGTTCTTGGCTCCGACGATGAGATCGCCTTCGAGGTGGCCAAGCTCGGTTCGGGCGTTGGCTGCGTCAGGCCGTTCCTCGATCGGCCGTGCCCCGGTAATCTGGGAACGCCACTGGCCCTTGACCGTGTTCTTCTTGTTTTTGCGGATGGGACGGCGCGTGCGCAGCTTGGTGCACAGCTCACGCGGGATCACTTTCCACCGGGTCGTGTAGATCGCGCGGTAGATGCTTTCGTGGCTGATCCGCATGAGCGGATTGCCGGCGTGCATCAGCCGCAGATGTCCCACGATCTGCTCCGGGGACCACTCGTTGTCGAGCAGTTCGATCACCAACCGGCGCAGCACCGGGTTGTCCTGCAGGGCGGACGGTTTTGGGCGACGTGCCTGCTCTTGAGCGCGTTGCTCGGCGGCGACCGCGCGGTACTTGCCTCGGCCACCGTTGCGGGCGACCTCCCGGCTCACCGTGGATGCCGGGCGGCCGATCGACACGGCGATCGAACGTAGTGAGGCTCCGGCCTCGAGGCCGCGAGAGATCGATTCCCGGTCCTCGGCGCTCAAACGGTCGACCCGGCGCACCCGCTCGGCCGACGCGATGCCGCCATGGTGCTTCAGCATCGTGAAAACCGACCCCGGGGGTTTGCCCAGTGCCCGGGAGATCACGCTGATGGAGTCACTGGCGCGCCAGCGCCGCCATAAGTCTTCTTTCATCGCGTCCGACACTCCCGGCCGACCCATCCGAGCCACGATCCACCCATCCACTAGCAGCGTTGCGTTGATCGTCTGAATCTAAGCCTCCGGCGTCCGTCCCGCGCGCACCAACTCCGCCATCTGCCGGCGAAACTCCGGCGGATAGTTGTTCGGCACAGCAGACTCCTTATTCCGGGAACCGGGGTTCCCCAGAGATCAGGTGCCCACCAAACCGGGCCAACTCCACCGGGCCCGCAGCAGAGCTCTTCCTGCCCGTGTTCGGTGCGGAACGACCAGACCGGTATGAGGTAGGCGCGCCATCAGCCAGGGTCGTGACGCCCTCGCAAAGGGCCGGCAGGCCGCAGTCCCGCCACACGTGCGCGTCGGCCTTGTTGCCTGGCGCCGGTCGGCCGGTCGCCATCACGAGCCGGGTGTCGGCATCGATGATGACCTGCACGTTCGCCGAGAACCGATAGTTCCGGCTGGAAGCGCCAACCTCGCGGTCACGCACCGGGATCAGGGTGCCGTCCACGGTCCACAGCCGCTCCGTGGCCTCGGCCGGCCGCCGCGCGGGTTCCAGAGCCAGCAGCGGGCCGAGGCGTTGCATGATCCGGCACATGGCCCCCGGGCAGATCCCTAACAACGGCGCCAGCTGCCGCATCGTGAGGTTGGTGCGGTTGTAGACGGCGACCAGTAGCACCCGCTCCGGCAGAGCAAGACACCAAGGACGCCCTCTGCCCCGCCCCTTGCCAGAACCCTCGCCACCGCGCTCGCGCACCACCCGCAGCAGGTACTGGAACCGGCCCATCCGCAGCCCGGTGAACGGCTCCACCCAGAAAGGGTCAGCCCGTAACACCCCACCCATAAACGGGAGATGCCCGCTCAACTACTTTCTGCAACACCCTTTAGGGTACCGACCTGAACTGACACAGCCCAAGCAATCTCGATGCCGTCACGCACAGCATGCGGGTCGGCTTGACGTGCGTCCCACACCCGACTGTGGGCGGTCTCCCCATCATCCTGTCGTAGCCAACCGTTCGCGATGAGCGATATGGTCGGCTTGAGCAGTTCACACAGTAAGTCTTAGATGAGGGAAGTCGATGGAGATCTATCCCGGGAGCTTCAACCCACTCTCCAAGGGTCCAACGGACGAAAACCTACGTCTGGCTTACGAGCAGAGCCAAGTCCGAAGTGTTATAGACAGCTACCACGGCCGCTTAGATGCATTTGCCGAAGGCGTCCAAAATGCCATTGACGCAATAGAAGCAAGATGGACGGGAAAGGAGATAGAGCAGACAGATGAGGTAGTCGATGCTATCCCTCGGCTTCGCGTAATTCTGAACTTTGATCAAAACGCCATAGAAATTATTGACAACGGAATCGGCATCGACCCTGCGCGACTTGAAGATCTCCTTGAGCCATTCGTAACGGATAAGCGCCTATCAAATGATCCAACCCGTGGCCACAAAGGCGTTGGGACTACATTCCTATCCTACGGCCACCCCCTTTTTGAAATCCATACGAAGACAGAAGACATGGCCGAGGCTGTGGGATATCGCCTAGTTGGAGGCAGGGAGTGGGCAACTGCAGCAATGCTTGCGCCTCCCCCAGACTACACTCGAGTCGACTCCACACATCCTAGCCTTGAAAATTACAAGAGTGGCACGTTTATCAAAGTTGGCTTGAATGATCAAACGAGCCTCAAAAGCATAAGCAAGGTGCTGCACAATTCTGGCCAGATGTGGGCCGAGGTCTTGAGATCTACAACTGCATTAGGCAATGTGGCCCTAGGCGAGAGGATCAAAGATCTGCCTGCATGGATGAGATCTATCAAAATATCGGTCGAACATCCTGATGGTCCATATAGCCCAGACTTCCACTTTCCTCTACCCCATTCGCTCGACTTCGAAAACTCAAAAGAGCTGCAATGGCTACAAAATAATCCCTCCCACAAGCGCGAACATACGATTGTGTATGTAGAGCGCTCACACCAAGCGCTGCGCGCGCTACTCTCAGGGGAACTGGAGGAGCTCGAGAATAGTGAGGATGAGGACGCCAAGGCAGTCCTGGATGCTTTCAACGGTTACCAAGTATCCGTATACGCTTCCCTTGCATACAAAAATACCTATTACGAAGAGCAGTTCCGCAACCTAATCGGCAAGCCTAGCGCGGAGCGTTTTAGTCTAGCCCCGGGTGTCGGCGGCGGCGTGATGATTGCTTCGGTTGGAATGCCTATGGCTAGCTTACAGCCGCATCTGTCCGAGACGATGCAGCCTCAGGAACGGCGTCGATATTTCCTGTTAATCCACTTTAACGACAAATATTCGCCAGATATCGGACGCAAGACCATCCCGCAGGCTGTCGAACCGCTGGTTGCATGGCTTGAAGGCCAACTGCTACGCCTCCTCCGCACGCAATCCCATCGCCTTCTGCGAGACCGGCAATCCAGTACTCGACCTTCAGGATTCAATTTCGCCACTGCCACCGAAGAACTCAATAAGTTAACAAGCCGCATTCAAGAGCTGGAATCACTAGACGACGAGACTAGTTTCGGTGATCTTATCTTCCAGCGGACGCCGCAATGGGAAGAAGAAGTCGTTGCAATCTTCATATCACTTCTGGCTCAGAACTATCTTCCCGGTTACAAGCTGCGCGCCTTGTCCGGAAATTCGGGTCGATACGACTGCTTCTTCGATTATCACCTCAGTATCGGAGATCAAGATCTGGTTCCAGAGACTCTCCAAGTAAATCCACACCAGTTCTCCGGTGACAGCATAACGCTCTCAAGCCGTTGGATGGAGTTCAAACGGGACATTAACTCGTTCGTTGAAGATCTCGAAGAAGAAGCGGGATCCCCTTCAAAAAAATACTTCAGCCATGTGTCGGTGCTGATCACCTGGTCTACCCTGAGCATCACGAGCGAACGATACACGCTCGAGCCAATAACCAAGGCTAATTCCAAGGATCGAACGTTCGTTGGAGCGACGCATTTCTTGATTTCAGAGAATAATGAACATCGAGTAGAGGTTATATCTCTACATAAGGTCGTGGCGACAATTTTCAATTCGTAGGCGCAATCAGGCGTCAGCGAAGGACCACCGCCAAAGACGGTTTCAACCATCCTAACGAGTCAGCCAGGAGGCGGATCTGTAGCGGGCATCTGCAAGTCAGACGGGGCTCCACAAAAGCTTAAGATCTCGAGATTTCAGGTGGTTGAGCAAGTCTTCCCGAGAGTCGACCGAGAAGCTGTAGGATTAGACCGAATCGCGGTGTCAGATTTGCTTGTGGCTGTGCAGCTGTAATCGGCCAGGCGTTGCGAGCCTCAACTTCCCGATCGTTTCTCCGAGATCAGGCCCTAGCAAGGCGGCCTGCTGGCCCTCGTGCGCGATCTGGTCGACGCCGGAGTGAGAGAGTCGAGATGCTTGTGGAGCATACGTTGCCGATGGCCGAAAGCGCGTTGACTGGTCTGGACAGGGGTCCATCCACGAACCCGCGAAGACCCTACGTCGTGGCTGAACTCAAGTAGTGAAGCGCCACCGAGTCCTCCGAGTCGGGCGAGCATCTGCTCATCATGGATGGCATGCCCTCGACGAAGCCGTCGCGTACAGGCGCCGCTCATGCACATCTGGTGGTAGCCGTCGGCCGACCTCGGCCCCGACGCGTCCTCTGCGAGCCGCCAGGCCTGTCCCTCTATTGGCACGCCCTGCTCGGAGATGTCCCACAAGGGCGGGCCATCGTCCAGTAAGCGCGTGGCCTGCTAACCGATCTTTCCGGACCTGATCTGGTGCCGCACTGGGCTTCCCCTCGTAACGTGGAGACCGAACCGGGAGAGGTTTGGTCGTGGCAGGAGTCACGAGACGTCGCTTTGATCCGGAGTTCCGGGCTGGGGCGGTGAGGATCGTCAGGGAGACCGGCAAGCCCGTCGCGCACGTCGCGCGGGATCTGGGCATCAACGAGTACACGCTGTACAACTGGGTGCAGATGGACCGGCTCGCGGCAGGGCAGGCCGGTGGCGACAGCGGAGGCGGGACGCTGAAGGAGTCGGCGGAGGAGGAACTGGCGCGGCTGCGGCGGGAGAAGGCCGAGCTGGTCAAGCAGCACGCCAAGGAGAAGGCGGCCTGGGAGAAGGAACGCACGGAGCTGGAGGACGAGCGTGATGTCCTCAAGCGTTCCGTGGTCTTGTGGGTGAAAGAGGCGATGGGCCGGTGAGCGTGGCGGCCTTCATCTGCTCCCAGAAGACCGACCACGGCATCGACCACGCGACCTCCTGCCGGGCGCTGGAGGTCTCCCAGTCGTGGTTTTACAAGTGGAAGAACCGCATCGGGGCGGACGCACCGACCGTCCGCCAGCAGCGGCGGGCCCGGTTGGATGCGGAGATCAAGCGCCTGTTTGCAGCCTCGGGCGGTACGTACGGTTCACCGCGGATCACCCAGGACCTGCGGGAGGCGGGCTGGCGGGTGTCGGAAAACACCGTGGCCAGGCGGATGGCCGAGCTCGGCTTGGCCGGGCGGGCGCCGAAGAAGCCGCGTTCACTGACCCGGCAGGGCAAGCGGCCGGCCGCGCCGGATCTGGTGCGCCGGAAGTTCACCGCGGTCGCCCCGGACGTGCTGTGGGTCGGCGACGTCACAATGATCCACACCGATGAGGGGCCGCTGTACTTGGCCTCGGTGGAGGATCTGTTCTCCCGTCGGCTGCTCGGCTACGCCATGTCCGAGCATCACGACGCGGCGCTGACGGTCGCTTCGCTGCAGATGGCGGTCGCCACCCGGGGCGGCGACGTGGGCGGGGTGATCTTCCATTCGGACCGCGGCTCGGAGTACACCGCTGCTCGCTACCAGGCCGAGTGCCGCAAGCATGGGGTGGTGCAGTCGATGGGCCGGGTCGGGTGCGCGCTCGACAACGGAGCCGCCGAGTCGCTCAACAGCACGCTGAAGGTCGAGTTTGTGCACCGGCACCACTTCCGTACCAGGGCAGAGGGCCGGCTGAAGATCGCGACCTGGATCGCGGACTTCTACAACGTCAAGCGGAGGCACAGCGCCAACGACGGGCTGCCGCCTGTCACATTCGAGCGTCAGATGATCGAGAAGAGGCAAGCATCATCGGTCCTGGTGAGGGCCGCTGTGGCATAGGACCGTCTCCACGGTTTGAGGGGATTGACACAGGTCATCGGTGGCGCAGCGACGGTGCTCGGCGTCGCTACCCAGATCGCTATGTTGTTCCTCACCAACCGCGTGCGCCCAGACGCTGATAACGCCGTCATACTTCCGCGGCGAGTCGTGACAATCTTTGGCATTGGACTGCCGCGCAGCGCCGCCGCCAGGCCGTACGGCTTCCGGTTCTCGGATACTCGTAGCCCGCGATCCGGGGCCGCCTGAAACCGAGTGACATGGTGGCCACCCTGGACGAGCGCAGGGACATGCGCGGGATGATCTTCTGCGCGGTTAAGGCCGGACGCAGCATCTGCGCAGGTCAGCGCACACAGTCCGGCCGTGCAGCTACCTCTCTCCTAAAGCGGGTGCCGCAGGTTCGAATCCTGCCGGGGGCACTCACCTAGATCGGCATTTATAGCCATCGACCTGCGGTTTCACAGCCGCAGGTCTTTTGTTTTATGGACCTTGATAAGCAGTCGACGGTGTCCGCGTGCAGCCGTAAGACCATGATCAGGGGATATGCTCCAGATGATCTTGAAGACGTTTCCCCAGTTCAGGCCCCAATTTGCCGCCATCTCGACCTCCAGTACCCGCTACAACCGCCCGGACACTGGACCAACGCCACGGATGATCGTGCCAAATACCTGCCTAACCCCTACTGGACGTGCAGCTCACTCGCCGAGCACGCGTCCCCACGCCGGGGACAACCGTGGCCACCAGAGCCCAGCTGGCTGCGATCAGCCCATATGAGAGCCACTGCGGCACTCCTACGGCGTGAACACCAACGCTCCTCGCTCGCCAGAGGGGACTCACCGCAATCTCGACGCTGCCCCGGCAGGTCTCCCTCTCCCTTAGTTCCGGCTCGGTCGAAGGGCGCGTCAACCGCTCGCGTCATCTGTGGATTCTGATGCCAAGCCGGGCCACGCTGGCCCACGGCTTGTCGGCAGATATCGACTGGCTGGTTCCGTGATGAACCTGAACAATCGCTATCGTGATGGGCATCTCCGGCTTCGAGCCAACCTTTCTCGTCGGGCTCGAAGCCATCTGCGAGGAACATGGACCTGGCCTGGCCGCGCTTGGTGGCCGGCGTCTGACGGGGTTCGCGCTCGTGCGCTTCGTCGAGGACGGGGACTGGTTCGCCGACTGCCCCGTCGTCCTGCACTTCGACGGCATCCAGGCGGAGATCTGCCACTGGAAGCTCGATGAGCTATCGATCGGCTGGAACACCATCGACACCACGGCCGCGATCAGCGGCTGGGAATACCTTGAGCAGACGCCAGCCTGGTCCGACACCGACGAGCGCCTCCAGCCCTTCGTCGGCCAGGAACTCCGCGAGGTTGCTCTGCTTGAGTGGCGGCCATCATCACGTCACGACCTGGCGGACGGCACCCTCGCCGTGGAGTTCATCTTCGACACCGGTCGTTTCCACATCGCCAACGCTCTTGATGAGAACAGCATCGATATCGGCGAAGCTCATGCGAATTTCGTGCGACATCGGCTGGGCCGGTGCACGCAACCCAACTAGAGATCGGCCTCCAGTTGATCTCCTTGATCGGTAACGGGGCACCTCAGCCGGGGCGCTGATCTGCCAGGACGGAAGCCAGCGACGGTGGGAACGTCGGCGAACCGGCCGAGCAGCCGTTCCACGGCTGCCTTGCCGTTGCAAACCGCGGGTCGGCCTCGCCCTGCCGCGCCGGCGCGACGCCGACCGAGCGCGCTGAAGAAGCGCTCACGGGATCTGTCCGGCAGGCGCAACCCGTACGCCTTCAACGGCCTCACCCCAGGACCACCGATCCAGCCAGAATCGTCGACCTGAAGGTACGTCGACGAGACCGGCTCGGCGGAGCCCTCCACGAATACTCACATGCCGCTTGAGCTGCGTAGATGACGTTTTCGGCAGGCGCAATGTGCCAAGAACTGCAGGTCACCGTATGAATCGAGCATTCGAGCCCTACACCGGATCGGGGCACCTTGACCAGGGCCGCGAGCGGCCGGCAAGGTGAGCGGCCAGTAAATGGATGGCGGACCATGACGGCCTGTCCATACACTCGGCCTCATGTCTGTGCCCCGAATTTCCTAGCCAGGACACCCGGTTCCACGCCACCCGTGTGTCCTCTAGCAAATCCGGAGTGCAGTCCCATGCTTACCCTACGTGGCGTCGATGTCCGTGCGGGCGCCCATCTCCTGCTGTCCGGCGTCACCGCCCACGTCGCCCCCGGCGACCGCGTCGGCCTGGTCGGCCGTAACGGCGCCGGCAAAACGACCCTCTTGAAGACCCTTGCCGGAGTGCTCCCGCCTGCGGCCGGCGAGATCGTCCGTACCGGCCCCGTCGGCTACCTGCCGCAGGACCCGGCCGCCGCCGACCCGGCCGTCACCGTCCTCGACCGTGTCCTGTCCGTCCGCGGCCTCGACCAGGCGGTCCGCGACCTGCGGGCCGCCGAGTCCGACCTGGCCGAGCGCGGCGACGAGCGGGCCATGGCCCGCTACGTCCGGGTTGAGGCCGAGTTCCAGGCCCGCGGCGGGTATGCGGCTGAGGGCGAGGCCGCCCGCGTCGCCGCCGGGCTCGGCCTGCCCGACCGGGTGCTGAACCGGCCGGTGGGCGACTTGTCAGGCGGGCAGCGCCGCCGCGTGGAACTTGCCCGGGTGCTGTTCGCCGAGCCCGGCGTCCTGCTGCTCGACGAGCCGACGAACCATCTCGACGGCGACTCCATAGCCTGGCTGCGCTCTTTCCTGGCCGGGCATTCCGGAGGCCTGGTCCTCATCACCCATGACACCGGACTGCTGGCCGACGTGGTCAACCGCGTCTGGCACGTTGAGCACGGCGCACTGGAGGCGCGCAACACCGGCTGGCACGCCTACCTCGCCGACCGTGAAGCCGACGACCGTCGCAGGACGCGCCTGCGGTTCACCGCCGAGCGCAAAGCCGCAGCGCTTCATGCCCAGGCCGGCCGCATGCGCTCCAACGTGGCCACTGCGACCCGGGCCAGGGACATGGCCCGGCGCGCGGACCGCATGCTCGCCGAGACTCCCCCGCCCCGCGTCGCCGAGAAGGTCGCCCGCATCCGGCTGCCCGAGCCCGCGCCCAGCGGCCGCACGCCACTCGGCGCGATCAGCCTGGCCAAGTCGTACGGCGGGCGGCCGGTGCTGGCGGGGGTGGACCTGGCCGTCGACCGGGGCAGCCGGCTCGTGGTCCTGGGGCTCAACGGCGCGGGCAAGACCACGCTGCTCAGGCTGCTGGCCGGGTACGAGCGGCCCGACTCGGGACGGGTCGTGCACGGGCACGGGCTGCGGCTGGGCTACTTCGCCCAGGAGCACGACACGCTCGACCCAGCGCACACGGTCGGACAGCACCTGGCCAGCGCCGCCCCGCACCTGAGCGACGGCGAGGCCCGGACGGTGCTGGGGTCGTTCTTGTTCAGCGGCGACGACGTGGACAAGCCCGTCCGGGTGCTGTCGGGCGGGGAGAAGACCCGGCTGGCGCTGGCCGGGCTGGTCAGCTCCCAGGCCAACGTACTGCTGCTGGACGAGCCGACCAACAACCTCGACCCGGCCTCCAAGGCCGAAGTGCTGGCGGCTGTGACCGCGTACCTGGGCGCCGTAGTGATGGTCACGCACGACCAGGGGGCCGTCGCAGCGCTTCGGCCGGACCGAGTGCTGCTGCTGCCCGACGGGGTCGAAGATCTGTGGAACGACGGCTACGCCGATTTGATCGCCCTGGCCTGATCACGCCGGCTCCTCGGTCACGGTTTCGATCGCCATCCTGGGCGCCTCGGTTGTGAAGGCGCCGTCCCGCCCGTACACGAACGGGCGGGGCGGCGGTTGCCTGTGGGTGCCGAATATTGTGCCTCCTCATGCGACCTGGGCGTACTCCATGCAGGAGGCCGCCGAGCTGGTCTCGACGGGTGACCTTGATGTCGGCGTCGACTGGATCGGGCAGCGCCCGCAGCCAGCCCGCAAGAGAGCCACTGCGTCGCTCCTCTTGGGTTGAACGCCAACTGCTGGCCCAGATCGACAATGGGAAGCAGCAGATCAAGGGCATAGATCACGGCGTTGAAGTGTGGTGGCGTCGGCCGGGCGCTGCTGGCGGCGTTCATCGCCGCCGAGGACGCCGGCGTCTGGACGATCCAGTCGGGTGTCTTCCCGGAGAACGCCGCAAGCCTGAGCCTGCACCAGGCGCTCGGCTTCCGCGTCGTGGGCACCCGCGAGCGCATCGGCTGTCACCACGGTCTCTGGCGGGACGTGCTGATGATCGAGCGCCGCAGCATCTTGACCAGGACCTGAGTCGCCGCTCGGGACGGCAGTCGGGAAACAGGGGCGGCCGTCTGGTGGTTACATCCGTCGTGGCCGGTGTGCCCAGTGTCCCCGGGCCTCACCTATTGCCCTCGCGGACTACCGTTCGGCTGGAGCCGCGCAGAGATCAGGTGTCCACCAACCGGGCCAACTCCACAGGCGGCGGCCTTGGAATTTCCAGGCGGACGGTCATGCGGCGTCTGGGTGGGCGGATCAAGCAGCGCCGAGGCCTGGCTGGGTCGGCCATGACGCGGTCATCGAGACGGTGCTGAGCGCACCGTAACCCCCCTGTTTCATCTGGTCGGGTCTCATTACGGATGAATCGTCACTACGTTCCAGCGTGCTGGCATGCCGTCGCCATGGCACTCCACCGCGGTCGCCGACCTGACGCAATGAGCATGCCGCCATAGGTGACGAGCTCTATGATCAGGTTCGTCCTGATCGTTGAGATTCGGAGAAAGTGTCAATCTCATGCGCCGCGCCATGGTCCTTCTTGGGGGCGTCGCCCTCGCCATCGGCGCGTTCGTCCTCTTCTACCGGGGCCCGGGACAACCGTTCATCCGCGGCTACGTGAGCGACGTCGTCGCCACCATGCTGGTCTACGCGTTCTTGGGGCTGTTGTGGCGCACCACCGCCGCACGCCGCACCCTGGCCACGGCCGCGATCGCCGCCGCCGTCGAGTTCTACCAAATAGTCGGCATGACCCCGCCGGGCATCGGCGGTGTCCTGGTCGGCGCGTTCCCCGACCCATGGGACCTGGTCGCCTATGCCATCGGTGTGGTCGCAGCCCTGGCCTGGGAACGCCGATTGGTTCGATCCGATGATCAGACCGGGTGACTCTCGAACACCACCCAACCGGGGCTGACGGCCGGACGCCCCCACAGCGGCGAGGCCATCGAATTCGTCCTGCGCGGCGGCCAGCCGTCACAAAGCAGGACTGCCGTAGCTCCGATAGAAACGGCAAGATCAAGAGATTACGCGGCCATCGACCAGTATTTCCGATGTCCGCCTATCGGTACCCTTCTGACCATCCGCCTGGATTCACGTGTCGACCTGGAGTTTTAGAAGGCCGCTTACACACCGGGCAGGCCGACCCGAACAACATGCTCGCGGCACGTAACAAGGGTGGCTCCCATGACCGGCCCAGTGAGCGGTCTCGCCGATGAGTGCGATCCCACGCACAACCCACCGTGACGGAGCTGGCGGTGACCACACGATCGATGGAGACCCGCTTGAGACATACAAACCGCCGAGAGTCTCTTGATCGTATATCGCCGGTCGCTGCCGCAGAGAGCCCGCGGGTGACTTCGCCATCAGGGTGTCAGTAGTACGGAGGGGCTGTTCGGAAGCTCCTACGATGGGCGAGTAGATATTTCCCGACTTCCGGTAGAGGCCCGGCAACGGCGCAGTGCCGAGATCCGCGAGTTCCTGAGGTCGCGCAGGGCCAGGTTGACTCCGTACGACGTCGGTATGCCCGCCGGCTCCGGTCGCCGTGCCAAGGGGCTGCGGCGCGAGGAGGTGGCGGTGCTCGCGGGGGTAGGGGTGTCCTGGTACACCTGGCTGGAGCAGGGGCGGGAGATCCACGTGTCGGCCGGGGTCCTGGACGCTGTCGCGCGGGTGCTCCGTTTCGACACGGCGGAGCGCGAACATCTGTACCTGCTCGCCGGGCTCAACCCGCCCCAGGCCGAGCCGTCGGACCGGCCGGTCTCCGCGGAGTTGCAGCGGTTGATCGACGGTTGGCTCCCGTCCCCGGCCTACATCCTCGACCGGCACTGGAACCTGGTCGCGGTCAATCGCGCCGCGCAGCTGGTGTTCGGCTATTCGGACCACGACCACAACTGCCTGGTGAGCTTCGTCACCAACGCCCGCTTCCGCTCCTCGCTGACCCACTGGGAGGATGCGGCCCGGGTGATCGTCGGCCAGTTCCGCGCCGACGCGGCCCGCTACCCGGACGACCTGGAATTCGGCAGGCTGGCCGCCGACATGTGCGCCGCGAGTCCGGCCTTCGCCGAGATCTGGGCCGAGCATCCGGTCGGCAATGCGACCGAGGGCGTCAAGGTCGTCCGCACATCGGAGATGGGTGAGCTGATCTTCGAGTACAGGTCACTGTCGTTGCCCGACCGGCCAGGACACCGGCTGATGCTGCACACTCCGCAGCCGGGCACTGCCACCGGGGCGCGCCTGTCGGAGCTGATGGCGAGCGCCTGAAGGTGGTGGTGCCAGACCTAGGCTCAGCCGGAACTGCTGGAAACGGACGATCCGCTTGAGGATTGCCGCATGAACCGATTCCTGAGCAAGACCGTTTTGATCACCGGCGGGGCCAGTGGCATGGGCTTCGCCACGGCGCAGAGGCTCCTGGGCGAAGGCGCGTACGTCGTCATCACCGGACGCGACCAGGTCCGTCTCGACACTGCGGCCGCCCGCTTGACGGACGCCCTGCCAGAGTCCGGCTCGGGCCGGGTGCTCGCGGTTCGGGCCGACGTCGCCTCCCCGGCGGACCTCGACCTTCTGATGCGGCGGATCGAAACCTGGCGCGGTGGCCTGGACGCGGTCTTCGCGAACGCCGGCGTGGGTGTGTTCAAGCCGAGCGCCGAGATCACCGAGGCGGAGTTCGACCACACCGTCGGCGTCAACTTCAAGGGCGTCTTCTTCACCATCCAGAAGGCGCTGCCGCTGATGGGGGACGGCAGCGCGATCGTCATCAACGCGTCCTGGACGCTGTATCGCGGGCTGTCCATCGCCTCCGTGTACTCCGCCAGCAAGGCAGCCGTCCACAATCTCGCCCGGACGCTGGGCGCCGACCTCGCGCCGCGCGGCATCCGGGTCAACTCGGTCAGCCCGGGTTACATCGACACCGAGATGTACCGCGACGCCAACCCCGACCCGGGCAGCGAGGCACGCAACTCGGCCGAGGTACCGCTCGGCGCCCTCGGTCACGCCGACAACGTCGCGGCGGCGGTGGCGTTCCTGGCCTCTGACGAGGCTGCCTACATCACCGGGCAGGACCTGGTCGTGGACGGCGGGCTCGTCGCCAGTGTTCCTGCCGCCTGAGCCGGCGGGCGCGGCTGGCGGGCGCGGCTGGCGGGCGCGGCTGGCGGGCGCGGCTGGCGGGCCAACCCCTTCAGTGCCTGGCTCCGCCAGCCGCAGAGTTTCACTGTCCATGGTTTATGAACGCCCCCCCTGTCGATCCGCTATATCGAAATATTCCAAGAAGGGCTTTCGCCCGCCCCTCGCCAGGGTCGTCTCGCCACGTGAGCTTCGCGAAGCAGGGGTCATCCCGCAGGGACTTTCGTGGAGTCCGTGATCACGAAAACCTTGTCTGGGCTTGCCGCAATCTGCATTGACACCTGGTCGGTGGGTCTCCAGGGCTTTCCCGGTGCGCCTCACGTGCGGCCACCAGTCGGACATGGCCTCTCAACGATTCACCGGCGTGACAGCGCCTGCCTTAAGTCCCCGACAGACCTTCAAGCAGCGGGCCAGCCATTCCAAGATGGCGACAGCCACCACATCAGCAGCCGCGATCTTTTCCGATATCTCTCCGCCGAAGGTCGCACGCTCTGCCCCATCTACAAAGATTCAGGCAGAGGGCATGATGTGGCCTTGTCGTCCGTCGGACTCTTAAGGCGAGTTCTGCCTGAGGGCACTCATCTGGAACGGCTTCAGGCTCCTGGCCTGCGGTTTCTCAGCCGCAGGTCCGGCCTTGCCCTCTGATCGGCTGGAGCAACATCGCCGCCGCCGTCGACCACTACCGCAGCCACCCCGCCGACAACATCGGCCTTTGAGTAGGTGCGGTTACCTGGAAATGCCGTTGTCGGCCGAGCCGGCCACTTGCGCGGACGTTCCCAGGTCTCGTGGAGGAGTCGCACCAGCGTGGCGGACGCGTATACGACGCCGTGACGGCTCACTACTATTCCGGCATGCTTTCCGATCTCGAGTTCTACGTCTTCGAGGCCCTGATCGTCGTCATCCTCGTGGGCCTTCCTCTGATGACCGCGGCGGGGGCCATTCCTACCGCGTTGTTTTCCGCCCCGGCCAACCGTCACGCGGTGATGAGTCGAAGAGCCGTCGTCTTAGGATTGTTCGCGTCGTTCGTGGGCTTCTGGATGATGGGGCTCGGCGCGTGGCTGGCGCGTGAAGATTCACGCTACGGCGCCATCGATTTCTTCGGGTTCCTGCTGATCACGCTCATCGGCGCGGGTCTGCTCGCCACCGGTCTCGGCCCGCTGCCTTCGTGGCTGCTGGAGAGCCTCGGTCCGTTCGCGGAACGGCTGCCGCTGCCTCTTCGCCTGGCGGTCCGCGATCTGGCCCACCGTCGATCCCGTGCGGTGCTCGCGATCACGCTGGCGATGACGGTGACGGCCTTCGGCCTCGCGTTGACGGTCATCGCGGTCGGCGAAACGGCGCAGAGCAGGGCCGAATACCTTCCCTCAGGGAGGCCCGGCAGCTTGTTGGTGCAGTCAAGCCCTGCGCACCTGGGGGGTTTCTCAGCCGCGGACGCGGCCACCGTACGAGCGGCGATGGAGCGGGAACTGCCCGGCGTGCCGATCGCCCGGAGCGAGACCGTTCCAGACCCATCCTGGTTCTTCCGCGCCACGGCGGAGCACGTCGAGACGCCAGAGGAGGCCGTCTACTGGGATCAGGCCATCGGTGACGAGAAGTTGCTGCGGTACCTCACGGGCGATCAGTCGACGCCTTACGACGAGAGCACGGCCGTGGTGATCACGTCGGCCGACGTGAAGGTCGACTCGGTGGACCTCGCCTACGAGATCGACAAGAACGATGAGACCACGGCGAGCAAGACCGTCCGAGCGATCGTCGCCAGGACCTCCGACCCCCACATGGAGACGATCTTCGTCCCTTCGAAAATCGTCCGGGATCTCGGCTATCAGCTCCAACCGAGCGAGCTGATCGTCGACCCCACCCTCCATCGAGTCACGGCCCAGGAGCAGCAGCGCCTCGACGATCGACTGGACGACGCAGTCGCGGACATCTACGTCGAACGGGGCTTCGAGGCTTCGATCGGGTGGCTGCCCATCACCGTGGCGGCGTTCCTCGCCGCCCTCGTGTGCGCTCTGACGTCCGGCTTCGGCAGGGCCGCGAACTCGCGCCAGGCCCGGGTCATGAGGCGGGCCGGTAGTGGATCGGCCGGGGCCTTCCGGTGGTTCTGCGCCTCCCGCGCCGGTATGAGCGCCCTGTGCGGAACAGTCCTCGGCGCCATCGTCGGGTGTCCCGCCGGGATGTTGCTGCTGTGGCCTCTGACGATGCGGACCACGTGGGAGGAGCCGGTACGGGTGCCGTTCGAGACCCCGTGGCCGGCCATCATGGGCGTCGTAGGCGGCCTTCCCCTTCTCGCCGCGGCTCTCGGCGCGCTCTTCGCTCGCGAGCGGCCGCACGTCTCCGCACCTCAGGGCCTAACTGAGGTAGAGCGCTGAGCTTGCGTCTCGCCTGACGTCGGGAGTACAGGTTTCGGTGCAGCTTAGAGCTGCGTGAGGAACGCTTCGTGGATGTCGTCGTGGACCCCAGCGCATGCGCAGGCGTCAGAACGCATGAAGCAGGGCGAAGGTCCGCTCGACCACATAACGGCGTTTCCCCAGGCAGGCGAACAGAGGGCGGATCTGCAGCTCGCGGACCAGGTGGCGGCACCCGTCGTGGTCATGGCCGCGGTCGGCGGGTACGGCGTCAGGGCGCCGATGAAGCCGATCCACGATCGACCAGGGAAGGGCAGGTATGCCCCCTTCAACGCCCTGATCTACGAAGAATCCACATACGGGAGAGGCCCAGGGCACCGTCGCTCGTAGCCGCTCCATCACGACAAGGTCCGATCCGAATCGGCCGATCGGGAACTCGCCCGCGTCCGCGGACAGTGCAGTTTGTGGATGTGAACATGCGCGCCCGCATACGAGATGGCGATCAACGCGCGTTCGAGGAGCTTTTCGACCGGTACGCCAAAGCCGTCTACAACCACGCCTACCGGATGACCGGCGACTGGTCGGTGGCCGACGACGTGGTGTCGCTGACCTTCCTGGAGGCGTGGCGGCTACGGCAGCGGCTCGCCCCGGACGGCGGTTCGTTGCGGCCGTGGTTGCTCGTGGTGGCCACCAACGTGGCTCGCAACCTGCGACGGGCCAGACGGCGTCACGAGGAGGTGATGGTCAGGGTGCCCCGGAACGATGTCGTCCCGGATTTCGCCGAGGAGTTGGTCGGGCAGATCGCGGACAAGGAGCGGTTGGCCGAGCTGCGTACGGCGATCGGACGACTACGCAGACATGAACAGGATGTGCTGCTGCTGTGCGTCGGGGCCGGGCTCGACTACGCCGAGGCGGCCGAGGCACTGGGCATTCCGATCGGGACGCTCAGATCACGATTGTCCCGGGCTCGGAAAAAGCTGGAACTCGCCGTGACCCGGCGACAGATAGATGGCGACCGCGACACCGCGGTCCGGTCCATGCAGGAGAGCACCCAATGAACATCTTCTCGGAGGAACGGGATCTTCCTGAGGGCCGTCACCAGCTGCTCAAGGAGTTCGTGATGACCGCTCTGCAGGAAGAGTCGAAGCCTGCCAGGCCCCGCCGCAAGCTGCTGCGCGCCGGCGTACTGGCGCCCGTGCTGGGGCTGGCCGCCGTGGCAGTGGCAGCCGCTCTGGTGATCGTCCCCGGCCAGGCGGGGAACTCCCCGTCGGCCGCTGGTGCGCGAGACGTCCTGCTGGTCGCGGCCACCTCTGCGGAACGCGCCCCCGAGGGGTCAGGGACGTACTGGCACATCACCATCACCCAGGAGGGCAGGCCGCAGCAGGAGTACTGGTACAAGAAGGACGGTCAGTTCTGGCTGAAGGGCGAAGGGCTCAAGGGTGAGGGCAAGCTGAAGCAGTTCACCGACAAGCCTCAGCCGTTCGCGATAGGCCCTCTGCGGATGACTTTCGAGGAGCTACGGCAGCTCCCCGGCGACGAGAACAGCCTGTACGAGAAGCTGAAGTCAGCCATCGCGGACGGCGATCTGCGCACCAGCGCCGGCAAGCTGAACGCCGAACAGCAGGAGTGGGCCGCCATGGAAACCCTCCTGTCACTGGTCAGCGAGGCCCCGGTCTCACCCGAGGTCCGCGCCGCCGCCTACCGGGCACTCGCCGCCCGGCCCGGCGTCCAGGACCTCGGCGATGCCGACGGCGGACGGCGGTTCCAGGTGCCGGTGCTCGACGGTCAGGAAACACTCACCATCGACCCGGAGACCGGACAGCTCCGCAGTACCTCCGTCTGGGCGCCGCTCAGCGGAGGCACCGCGCACTCCAGCGGGCCCGTCACGATCAGCACTGAATGGACCGACCGACTGCCCGGCTGACCCGCCGGCCCCGGCCCTGCCGTACGTGGTCGGAGACGGCGACGCCCGGCAGGGCCGCCGGTCTCCCCCTGGCGGGATTCCGTACAAGGCAGGATTTGCGTCACCATGATCGTGCCGTTCCGCGATGAAGGAGGCTGCTTGGTCGTTTTTGCCTGTGCGGGGTGCGGCGCCGTGATGACCGCGCGGGTGGCGCGGGTGGCGCTCCCTGACCACTCCGGCCAGATGTACGGCCATGACCTGCTCGCCAATCTGCTGCAGCCCGGAACGTACGCGGTGGACCCCGGAAACGGCCGGCCTTGGCAGCCGTCCGAACCCGAGCCGGAAGAACGTGGCGTCCGACTGCTCACGTACAGCATCACGGGCCCCTCGAACAGGATCGCCATCGCGCCCGGTGACGTCCCCCGGACCGTCTTCATCCCGGAGCGGTTGGGCGGATGTTGCCGCGGCTGGGACGGCCAATACGGTCCCAACCTGGCCTGCGCGCAGTGCGGCTGTCCGGTGGCGACCCGCGTCGACGACTGCGGGTTCTGGCAGGTGGTGTGGCTGCAGCCGGACGCCGTGCGTCCTGTCGCCGTCGACGGCCCTGTTCAGCGGGTGATGAACTGGGACGAGTTGCCGGGCACTTCGTCCATTGATCCTCATGATCGCTGGGGCCCGCCGTGGGAGGCCGCTGTCGCGGTGGCGCTGGCGCACCTGCTGGTGATCTCGGCCGGCAGGCGAGTGACCGTCCCTGAGGGGCCTGTCGCTGCGGCGTTTCGCCGGGCGATCGACAGCCTGCTCCCCACGGAGCCACCGGCACGACAGCTCGTCCTGGCCGGGCCAGGCCTGTCCCCCACGATCATGGACATCGCCCTGGTGCCGAAGCACCCGCAGACCGGCGAGGTTTGGCCGGGTGCCGCGGGAACGGTGGTGCCGCTGGCCGCGGACGTGTGGACGTACATGGCCTTCAACGACGATCGGCGGCTCATGCCCGCGGCGCGCGGGATGCCTGCCGGCGTTCGCCGCGACGATCCACCTCCGCTGTTGCCGCACACTCTTTTCCGTCCTGACGGGCGAGTGTTCCTCAGCACGCTGGAGCGGCTGGCGCCGGATCCGCAGCCGTGGCTGCGTCGTATCTTCGACCTGGTCAGAGACCGGCCGTACATGGACCCGTTCTCGTAGGCGTCAGGTCTCGAATGCGGGGGCATGCGGGGGCGCGGCAGCCGGGACGGCGTTCTCGGTACAGTGTCGGGATGGCAGGTGAGCAGCTGAGTGTGCGAGTGGACAGCTGGATCTGGTCGGTACGGCTCACCAAGACTCGTTCGATCGCCTCCGACGCCTGCCGGGGCGGTCACGTACGGGTCAACGGGGTCCGGGTCAAGCCCGCGCACGCCCTGCGAGTCGGGGACGAGGTCCGGCTGCGGCACGATGGCCGCGAACGCATCGTGGTCGTCTCCCGGGCCATCACCAAGCGCGTCGGCGCCGCCGTGGCCGCCGAGTGCTACGTCGACAAGAGCCCTCCGCCCCCTCCGCGCGAGGAGACCGTGGCGGTGGCCGTCCGGGCTCGGGGCGCGGGGCGTCCTACCAAACGCGAACGCCGCAGCATCGACAAACTGCTCGCACGCCCCACGCCGGAAGACCGGCAGGGCAACCGCGCACGCCCGGAGTGATCGAACAGATGACCGGACGCGGAGGCGACCGGCGTGTGCGGCGCCACAACACCGCGCCAGGGTCGGTACGGCCCTTGGTCTTGGCGTCCGCGTGGTGCCATCCCCGCATGGAGAGGTGGTCGCTGTCGAAGGCGCCGTCGCGGAGAGGCTACGCACCGGCGGCGCAGCGTTCCGGCAACCGCTCGATCCCCTCAGTCGGTGTCGGTCGCCGCCAGGACGGCGAGGCTTCGGCCGTCAGGTGACAGGGCCGCGACGGCGATGTCCCAGGCGACCTGCTCGAACCACTTCGTCGTTGCGGAGAACGTGAACCACCGGTGGTCATGGATGTGACGCTCAACGTCGGCGAAGGTAGCCGTCTGCGGTGCTCCGGAGAGTCCCGCCATCGATTTCCACGCCTCCAGGCGCCCATATGCACCGTGGAGACCGTTGTTGTAGGCGCCTCCGGTGGAAGCTGCGGCGAAGAGCACCTGCCAGACCTGCGAGGGAGCGCAGGCGAAGGCCGATGGCGCCGACCGCTGCCCCTCCGGGGCAAGGCAGTCCAAGTCCAGCACGGAGAGAAGTTTCGCGATCGACCCGCCGGCAGCGCTGAGCGCGAACGTGCGTGCCTCGATCCGGCCGTTGGATTCCTCGGCCCAGTTCGCGACGGCTCTCGCCATCTCTGCCGCCGCCGACGGCGTGGTGGTCTCCACCGCCGAAGCGGTTTCGCCGTCCCCCGCGGGAGCGGGACCGGCTCCGGTGTCAAAGGGCCCGAACGGTAGGGAATGGCTGGAACCGTGGACGCTGTAGCTGGGGAGATCGGGACTCTGCTCGATCGAGGAGCGGTGCAGCGGCAACCAGCTCAGGGGGTGGTGCCCCCGGTGCCGAGATGTCGCCCATTGCGCGATCCCCTGCAGGTCACCGACGGCTTCTCCGCGCAGCACCAGCTCGTGTACGAGACAGGCACGGAGCTCTTCCAGCCCTCCGGCGTGCACCTGGCCTCCAGCGAAGGCGCGCGTCAGATCGCTCGCCGGCCGGCTTGAGGCCAGGAGCGACGCGGCATAGCGCGCCATCTTGCGGTCACCGGAAGCGACGGTCCCGATGAGACGCAGGGCATGTCCGAGATGCTCTGCGTCGGCGGCGACGGTCAGCAGGCGAAACACTGAGTCGAAGACACTCCCGTACTGCCAGATCGGCCGCTTCGCCGCCCCGTACGTCCTGAACAACGCGACCCCGAGATCCGCGACGAACGCGGCATCACCTTCCGCCAGACGCTGCTCGGCCATGTCGCGCACGCCGTTCACATCGGTCAGATCCGATAAGAGCGCGACGATCTCCTCAACCTTCTCGACCATGATCAGAGCCTACGGGACCACTTGATCAGGATCTGCGCGCCATGGAGGCCCTCGGCGAAAGCCTATTCGGCGTCATTCAAGGCGGCCGTGAGGTTTCCCGTGCGTAGCTCTTGCTGTTCGACCCACCTCTTCCCCTCGGCGGCGATTCCTTCCAGGACGTGGAGCGTGTGGGGAAGGCCGGCGGCGTCCAACGACACCTTGGACACCGCTCCGGGAACCTCTCCCTGTTGCAGCTCTTCCATCCCCGAGCTCACCTCGACGCTGATCTCCTCACCGTTGACCAGTGAGAGCTGGAAGACGCGTTCGTCGTTGTCCGACTGGCTGACCCGTACGGCGGCGACCGTTTCGAAGCGGTAGTTGAGCCGCTGCCGGTCGTGGAAGGTGCCGTTCATGAAGTCGAGCTTGACGGTGACCTGGCGGACGCCTTCCTGGGTGATGAGGAAGACCAGGAGCTGGTACTTCTTGTAGCGCCATGGGCCGCCTTGTAGGCGGGCGTGTGCGCTCGACCGAGCGGGAGCCTCGATGAAGGCGTGCGCGATGACGTGGCTCATGGTCAGCCTGTAGTGCCGCAACGCCTCGTCGAGGAGCGCCTTACGGTCGCAGTCCAGCCAGCCGGCCATCTCCTCGTCGCGGGGTTTGTCCGCCATCCTCGCGCGCCACCGGTCCAGTGCAGCCAGGTCGTCCTTGTAGGTCTCGTCGCTTTCGAGCTCGTCGGCGGCGTGGCGGCGGCGCTCAAGGATGATGTGGAGCCACGCACGGGAACCGATCCACCCGGAGACCAGCAAAAGCAAGATCGTGCCGATTGCCGGCAGGGGCTCGACCGGTACGGCGTTGACCGCGGCCCAGCCGCCTCCACCTGCGAGGGTGAGGAGTCCGAGTATCGCCAGAGCCTTCGTTCGTCCGGGGGTGGCGAGTTCCTCCCGGTAGCTCCGCAGCGTGCCTCTTCTATGGCGGGCGTTGGCCTGCGTCGCCCGGTGCCGGATCAGCCAGGCGAGGCGCTCAACCCCGATCCCCCTTCCTCCGTAGACCGCCGCGATCTCATCGCGCAGGCCACGGCGGATTCCTGCCGTGTGGGCCATCCAGTTGTCACGGTCGACGCCCGGGGGTAGGTATCTGGCGAAGTAGTGGTCGATGCGGTTCTCGGCCTTCTTCGCGAAGCTGCCGGGGTTGACTTCGCTCTTGGGCCCCAGGTACTCCCAGTCTTTGGCGCGACGGCGTACGACACGGAAGCGCCAGTCGGCGACGTTCGGCGCACTGACGTAGGCGCCTCCGATGACCAGCACGTAGGCGAGCATCAGAAGGACGCGACCGCTCTGCAGGATCAGATAGCCGAGGTACGCGGCCGCCATGACGTGCAGAACTGTCGCGGTCAGGGCCTGAGCGCGAGTAGCGACCGGTGTGTCGGGGGGCTTCGGGACCCAGGGCTCGGGCTTCTTCGGCGCCGGATGGAAGAACTTCCAGATCCGATCCTTTCGGTCATGGGCCATCTGCTCGTTCTTGGCCTTCGTCAGCGCGAGGTGCCACAGATGGTCTTCGATCGGGCCGTCGAGGTACAGCTCCAAGTGGTCGAGGATCAGGCTGCGTTGGGGTTCGCGGAGCGCGTCGAGGTCTTTGACGACGATCCGGATGTCCTCCTCGGCCTTTCCCGCCGACTCCAGGAGCCGGTCGATGATGCGGACACCGTCCCGCCATGGGTCGTCGCCCGCCAGTCGCATGATGGTGCGCCGGTCACGTAGCTGGGCGGCTTCCTCCTTGGTCAGCTCGTGCCGCGTCCGGCCGCTCACCATGGCGAGCAACCAGTAGAAGAAGACCTCGTTGGTGGCGTAGTCGACCCTGGCCTCGTTGATGAGTCGTCGAGCGGGGCCCGGCATGCGGCCTTTCAGAAAGGAGACGCCGTCCCGGAACTTCTTCTCGGGCGGGTCTTGTGGGCTCGTCATGTAGATGACGTCGCCGTGCACTGTCCCCGCCTGCACTCCGACGTGGGAGTCCGTGGCCGCGTTCTCGACGCGGTGCCCTGGATCTGTCATGACAGGGACTGGGCCAAGGCGATGATGACGGTCAGCTCGGCGGCCAGCTCAGCCACGTCGCCGACGAGCCCGCGCAGCTTCTTCAGCGCCAGGGTCAGCGTGTTCCTGCGCTCTGGCGTCTTCGTCTCCAGGGCCTGGTCGGCCGTGACCAGTTCCGTCTCGGCGGCCTTGTACGTCGCCTCGTCCAGGCGCCCGTCCGCCCACGCCTGCCAGAGACGGGTACGGAAGCCGGCCAGCGCCTCGGGCAGGTCCGCCGGCTGCGGCGTCGCAGGGGTGATCCGGATGCCGCCGTGCACGATGCCTGCCTGCACGCCCACGTGCGCGTTTCCCTTGGCGATGTTCCTGACCGTCTCGGGCATGGGGGAGCTCCTTGTCGTGGGTTCGTCGGTGAACAACTCCTCGGCCAGAGCCGCGGCGAACGAGGCCGCGTTGGCGGCGGCTCTCGGCTGCCACTGCTCGCGGTCGGTGGTTTCCTTGGTGCCGTCGGCCCGGTCGCTGATTCCGCGGATCACGACGACGGGAAGCGCCCGGTTCAGGTGCCCGGCCTGTGCCACGCCGGCGCCTTCCATCTCGATCGCCCGTGCGTCGTTGTAGTGGTCGCGAATCCAGCGGGCGTGCTCGGAAAGCCGGGAGTTCAGGACTATCTCACCGGCGGCGATCGCCCCGAAGTGCACGTTCGGGCGCGGGTCGAGCCCCTTGGCCCATGAGTTGCCGCGGTGCAGGTGCTGGGCGATCTGCTCGGCGGCATGCGACGTCGGCCAGACGCGAGGACGGCTCCTGAAGCCTTCGTCCTCGCTGGTGCCGCCGTGGAAGGCGTAGACATGCGTGGCCACCACGATGTCTCCGAGAGCGATGTGCGGCTGCAGCGCGCCGGCCACGCCCACGAAGAGGAGAGCCGCCGGACGGAACTCGGCGATGGCCCGTTCGGCCAGCACCGCAGCGGAGTGGTTGCCCTTGCCGACCTGCGCCAGCGCCACCTCGCATCGTCCATCCGCCAGGCGGCCCACCTCGAAGAGGGTGCCCTGCGGGTGCCGACGCAGGCGCAGGCCGGCCAGTTTCTCTCTGATCGCCTGGTATTCCAGGTCTAGGGCGGTGAGGATCACGACGGGGCTCACAGCACCTGCTCCTTTCCGTTCGGCGAGTCGACGGGACGGATCATCGGGGGATGGAGGACCTCTTGAGGGCCGGCCCTGAACAGGCGGGCCGGTCGTCCGGTCGTGGCTTTGCGCGCCGAGTCGGCCGGGATGATGAAACCGTCGGTTTTCTTGATCTTTCGGTAGAAGTTCCGCGGGTCGAGCGGCATGCCCCACACCGCCTCGTACACGTCCTGAAGATCGGTGATCGTGAACGTCGGCCCGCAGAAAGCCGTGGCGAGCGCGGAGTGCTCAAGCTTGGATCGGGCGCGCTCGACGCCGTCCGTGACAATGCGGCGATGATCGAAGGCGAGCCGTAGGTCACCGGAGAGCACGAGGTCGGTGGGTCGCCAGCCCGCGTCGGCGGCGTCGGTGCCGGCGGTCGGTTCGGGCAGCCTCGGGGCGATGGCCAGGAAGGCGACGCTCACCACGCGGCCTCGCGGATCACGGCCTGGGTCGTCGTAGACGCCCAGCTGCTCCAGCCGGAGCGTCTCGACGTCCAGGTCGGCCTCCTCCGCCAGCTCCCGATGAGCGGCGGCGAACAGGCTCTCCTGCGAGTGCTGCAGAAAGCCGCCCGGCAGCGCCTGAGTGCCCTTGTACGGCTCGATGCCGCGCTCGACGAGCAGCACGTGCAGCCGCGAATCACGCAAGGTGAGGATGACGAGGTCAACGGCGAGCAAGATGGCCGGCGGCTCCCATGGATCGTCGCTCATGGCCCGACCGTATGTTTTTGTCAGTCTGACAAAAAGTAGCGCCGTGGTTAGCTTTGGCCATCTCCGGTGATGCGCGAGGCTGCTGGATCTTCCCAATGCCGCAGGAGCCGGGGGCTTCACGCCGCGGATGCCGCGCCCAAGGGCTGCCATGCCGGTGACACTACGCCGCCGCACCGACACTTTCGGTGTCGGTGCTCCTGGAGCAGATGGTGGACGGCCGGGGCCGAAGTCGCGGGCGGGCCGTACTCCTGGGGAGGTTTCCTGAGCTCGGCGTAAACCATTTCGCGGTGGGCGGCCGCGCCCTATAGTCGCCGAGATGAGCGATCTTCAGCCTGGTGTCTACCAGCATCTGGTCACTCGCGACGTGGACGCCCGGCTGCGTGCGGTGTCCGATCACGAGCTGATCGATCGCCGGTCGTTGGATCTCGCCGACTCTCACGAGACGCTGGCCCGCCACCTGGCCGCGCTCACTCGCCGGGCGCTGCGCTCTGTGCGCGGTGAGAGCGACACGGTACGGCTGGCCCGGCAGGTGGAGATCGTCAACCGGGTCGCCGACCTGCTCGGTGAGCTGGTGCCCGAGGCCGCCGCGCCCGAGGAACTCGTCGAGGCCGCGGATGAGTTGCTGGGCATCGCCAGGGGCAGGGACGCGGGCGGGGGCGTGAGCTTTCCCGCGCGGCCGGTGATTCCCCTCACCGGAAGCGCGTTGCTGGTCAACGGCCGCGGACAGCCGGAGATCGGTCATGAGCTCAAGCGCGAGCTGGCCTCCGCCGGCCACGTCGATCTGCTGTGCGCGTTCGTGAAGTGGAACGGCGTGCGGGTCCTGTCGGAGGCGATCGAGGAGTTCCTCCGGCGCGGTGGCCGGCTGAGGGTCGTGACCACCACCTACATCGGTGCCACCGACCGCCTGGCGCTGGACCGGTTGGCGGCCATGGGCGCCGAGATCCGCGTCTCCTATGACACCCGGATGACCAGGTTGCACGCCAAGGCGTGGCTGTTCCATCGGGGCAACGGCCTGTCCACCGCCTACGTGGGCTCCTCCAACCTGTCGCGCACCGCCCTCAGCCACGGCCTGGAGTGGAACGTCCGCCTCGCCCAGGCCGAACAGCCGCACCTGATCGACACGTTCTCCGCCACGTTCGACGACTATTGGGGCGATCCGTCGTTCGAGCCCTACGACCCGGCGCACGATGCCGAGCGGCTCGACCGTGCCCTGTCCGCCGAGCGGGCCGGTGGCCGGCCGGTCATGCTCGACTTCGCACACGTGGACGTCCGCCCGTACTCCTACCAGCGCGAGATCCTCGACGAGCTCGACGCCGAACGGCAGATCCACGACCGGTGGCACAACCTCGTCGTCATGGCCACCGGCACCGGCAAGACCGTCGTCGCCGCGCTCGACTACCGGCGCCTGCGTGCGGCCGGACAGGCGGAGTCGGTGCTGTTCGTCGCCCACCGCAAGGAGATCCTGCGGCAGAGCCTGCTCACCTTCCGGCAGGTGCTGCGGGACGAGACGTTCGGCGAGCTTTACGTGGACGGCGCCCGCCCCGAGCATTGGCGGCACGTGTTCGCCTCGATCCAGACCCTGGACGCCAACCCGCTCCCCGGGCCGGACCGCTACGACATGGTGATCGTGGACGAGTTCCACCACGCCGAGGCCGCCACCTACCGGAAACTGCTCAACGGAGTGCGCCCCAAGGTGCTCCTGGGCCTGACCGCCACGCCGGAACGGGCCGACGGCCAGGACATCAAGGGCTGGTTCGACGGCCGCATAGCCGCCGAACTGCGCCTGTGGGAGGCGCTGGAGCGCGGGCTGCTGGCCCCGTTCCAGTATTTCGGCGTCCACGACGGCACCGACCTGCGCCAGATCGGCTGGCGTCGGGGGCAGGGCTATGACGTCGGCCAGCTCTCCAACGTCTACACCGGCAACGACCGCCGCGCCGCCGTGGTCCTGGAGACCGTGCAACGCAAGATCGGCGACGCCGGGCGGATGCGGGCCCTCGGCTTCTGCGTGAGCATCGACCACGCCCGCTTCATGGCGGACCGCTTCACCCGGGCCGGGCTCCCCTCTGTCGCCGTCACCGCGCACAGCCTGCGTGACGAGCGCGACCAGGCGCTGCGCGACCTGAGAGACCGGAAGATCAACGCCGTGTTCACCGTCGATCTCTTCAACGAGGGCGTCGACGTCCCGGAGATCGACACCGTGCTGTTCCTGCGGCCCACCGACAGCGCCACCGTCTTCCTGCAGCAGCTCGGGCGCGGGTTGCGGCTCGCCGACGACAAACCATGCCTGACCGTGCTCGACTTCGTCGGCCACCAGCACAAGCAGTTCCGCTTCGACCGGCGCTACCGGGCGCTCACCGGCGCAAGCCGTACCGGCATCGCGCGGGAGATCGAGCAGGGCTTCCCGACGCTGCCCGCCGGCTGCGTGATCGACCTGGACCGCGACGTACGCCGGCTGGTTCTCGACAACGTCCGGCAGGCGCTCAACCTGAACTGGCGGGACCTGACACGCGAACTCCGCGACCTCGGCGACGTCAACCTGCCCACCTTCCTCCAGGAGACCGGACTGGACGTCGAGGACCTCTACCGTCGCAGCCGCCCGGGCTGGGCGTCGCTGCGGCACGCCGCCGGCTTCGGCGCCACATCGGGTGACGCGGCGCTCGGACGCGCCTTCGGCCGGATGTTGCACATCGACGACCTTGAGCGGCTCGCCTTCCTCACCGAGGTGCTGGCCGGAAGGGCTCCGCGATCGCCGCGTGAGCTACGCCTGATGGCCATGCTCGACGTGATGTTGTGGGGCGGCACCGAGCCGACCTCCGGGATGGAGGCCCGGTTCGCCCGCCTCACGGGTGCCCGCGCGGCGGAACTGTCAGAGCTCGCGGACGTGCTGCGCTCCGGCCTGCGTCACGTGGTCCCGCCTCTCGACCCGGTCGTGCCCCTGCACGTGCACGCCCGTTACAGCAAGAACGAGGTCCTGGCCGCCTTCGGCATCGACCGGCCCGCGCACATGCGGGAAGGGGTCAAATACGTGCAGGCGCACCAGGCGGATCTGTTCTTCGTCACCGTGGACAAGTCGGAGGATCATTACTCCCCCACCACGCTCTACCACGACCGGGCGATCAGCGAGGACCTGTTCCAGTGGGAGTCGCAGAGCACCCTGCGCTCGTCGGCCGCCACCGCCCGCCGCTACATGACGGGCGCGTCCACGGTCCATCTGCTCGTCAGGCAGTCCAAGCGCGACGAAGGGCTGGGGGCTCCGCCTTACACGTACGCGGGGCCCATGCGGTACGTGAGTCATGAGGGTGAGCGGCCCGTCCGCTTCGTCTGGCGTCTGGATCATCGGCTTCCTCCCGAGGTGTTCCACTACGCCAAGGCGACCGCCGGTTGAGAGGCGAGAAGGTCAGTCGGTGGGGTGGGCCGCGTCCAGGAGGTGGCGCAGGCGCAGGCTGTCGGGGGCCAGGGCGGTGATCAGGGCGGCGGGGCCGGCCAGCGGGGTCAGCGCGGCCTGACCGGTTGCCGGGCCGTCGCCGAACAGCCGGGCCTGGAGCGGGTGACGTTCCAGCTCGGGGTCGACGATGAGGATCTGGCCGGCGGCGCGGTGACCGGCCAGGACGGCCGGACCGTCCCAGCCGGGGGCGTCCGGGCCGTAGGCGGTCTGCTGGTCGAGCAGGAGGTGTCCGTCGCGGTGGACGACGAGGCGGACGGCCAGCCGGCCCGGAGGCTCGCCGAAGCGCCCGAGGACCTGCTCCTCGCGGAGGACGAGGCGCGCGGTGGCGGCCAGGTCGACGGTGCAGGTCTGGCGCAGGTTGCTGCCGGCGGCGGAGATCAGCGGCTGGGGCAGCCAGTGCAGACCGGCGTGCTCGCCCACGGTCAGGTGCACGTCGTAGGTGGCGGGCTCGGGGGTGGGGCCGCGCAGGGCGATCGCGGCCGAGGCGGTGGTGATGTGGAGGTGGGCGCCGGGTTCGACGGTGGCCTCGACGCGCAGCCGGTCGCCGCCGAGAGGGGCGTTCATGGCGCCGAGGACGCACACCCGTGCCTGGTCACCGTGCGAGTGGAGGCGCCGCAGGTGGAACGGGCCGTCGCCGGCCAGGGCGGACAGTACGGTGCCCTCCCCCGCGCGGGTCGCCGTGATGCGAGCGGTGCCGCACACACCCGGCTCGGCATGGGGTGCGAGGGTCATGCGGAACCCGGGGCTCGGGCCGCCAGGCGATGCAGGACCCAGTCCACCACGGGCCTGACGCCGTCCTCGGTCTTCAGGGCGGTGAAGGCGACGGGCAGCTCGCCGCGCTGGGCCTCGGCGTCGCGGGCCATGGCCGCAAGGTCGGCGCCGACGTACGGCGCGAGGTCGGTCTTGTTGATGACGAGCAGGTCGGAGGTGGTCAGGCCGGGCCCTCCCTTGCGGGGGATGTCGTCGCCGCCGGCGACGTCGATGACGAAGATCTGCGCGTCGACCAGACCCTTGGAGAAGGTCGCGGTGAGGTTGTCGCCGCCCGACTCGATGAGGATCAGGTCGAGCGGTCCGAGCAGTTCCTCCAGGTCCTCGACGGCTTGGAGGTTGGCGGAGATGTCGTCACGGATCGCGGTGTGCGGGCAGGCGCCGGTCTGGACCGCCCTGATGCGCTCGGCGGGCAGTACGGCCTCGCGCAGCAGGAACTCGGCGTCCTCGCGGGTGTAGATGTCGTTGGTGACGACGGCGATGGACAGGTCCTGGCGCAGCGCGCGGCACAGGGCTGCGACGGTGGCGGTCTTGCCGGAGCCGACCGGGCCGCCCAGGCCGATGCGCAGCGCGCCGTGGCGGCCGCCGGGGTGATGGGCTGGGCCTGCGGAGACGTCGTGGTCGTGGTGGAGGTGCATGGCGCTCCCGTGGTCGGACGACAGGCGTACAGGTGTCAGGAGGCGAACAGGCGGGCCGGGCGGGCCACGTGCTGTTCGGCGGTGATGTCGAGCAGCGGCGCCGAGGCGGACGGCAGCGCCGCGACGCCGTCGGCGTGGACGCGCCCCGCCGCCTCGGCGGCCCGCCGCGCGACGTGGTCGAGGTCGGCGGCCAGCCGGGCCAGGACGGCGGTGGCGTCGAAGGGGTCCAGGCTCAGCAGGCGGACGGTCGCGGCGGCCGGGCCGCTGACGCTCTCATAGGCCGCCACGCAGGCGGCGTCGTACGGGCTCAGCCCGGCGGCGCGGGCGGCCACCCCGAGCACCACGGGCTGATGGGCGCCGCGCGGACGGACAGTGGCCAGCGCGTCGAGCTCGGCGCAGGGCCAGACGGCTCGGGCGGCGCGCAGCAGTTGCCGTCCGAGCGTGCGCGCGACCTGCCGCAGGGCCGGAGAGGGCGTGCGGGCGTCGGCGGCCTCCTCCAGCAGCAGCGGGTCCAGCCCGGCGGCGGCCGCGGCCGCGAGCCCCGCCGCGGTCAGCCCGCTGGTGTGCAGCCGCCCCCGGCAGAACGCCTCCAGGCCGGCCGCGTCACGCACACGCCCGGCCGCGACGGCCGCCTCGGCGCCGCCGGAATGTGCGTGCCCGCCGGCCGGGAACCGGCCGTCGGCCAGGACGAGCAGCGTGGCACGGCTCATCGACGTGACTCACCTTCCTTCAGTGAGATGACGGGTCAGAACAGGAAGTAGAGCTGCGCCATCGGCAGTTCGGTGGGGGGCTCGTGGTAGTCGATGCGCCGGCCGTCGATCCGCACCTCATAGCCGTTGGGATCGACGTCGATGACGGGGGTGGCGTCGTTTCGGAGCATGTCCCGCTTGAAGACCCTGCGGGTGTTGCGGATGGGCGTGAACGACTTGTCCACCTCGACCCGGCCGGGCAGTCCGGCCGCGATCGCCTGTTCGCTGACGAAGTTGACGGAGTTGGCGCCGGGGGCCCGGCCCGTCGCGCCCCACATCGGGCGGGGCAGGATCGGCTGGGGGGTGGTGATGGCGCCGTTGGCGTCGCCGACCTGCGCGTACGCGATCTGGCCGCCCTTGATCACCCGGTGCGGCCTGACGCCGAAGAACTTCGGCTCCCACAGCACCAGGTCGGCCAGCTTGCCCACTTCGACCGAGCCGACCTCGTGGTCGATGCCGTGCGCGACGGCCGGGTTGATGGTGTATTTGGCGACGTAGCGGCGGGCGCGGAGGTTGTCGGTCTCGTCGGCGCCGCCGCGGTCGCCGTCCAGGGGGCCGCGGCGCTGTTTCATCACGTGCGCGGTCTGCCAGGTCCTTGTGATCATCTCTCCGACGCGTCCCATCGCCTGGGTGTCGGACGACATGATCGAAATGGCGCCCAGGTCGTGCAGGAGGTCTTCGGCGGCCATCGTGGCGGGCCGGATGCGCGACTCGGCGAAGGCCCGGTCCTCGGGCACCTGCGGGTTGAGGTGGTGGGCGATCAGCACCATGTCCAGGTGCTCCGGGACCGTGTTGCGGGTGTAGGGGCGGGTGGGGTTGGTGGAGGCGGGCAGCACGTTGGGCAGGCTCGCCATCCTGATCATGTCGGGGGCGTGGCCGCCGCCGGCGCCCTCGATGTGGAAGACGTGGAGAGGTTCGTCGCCGATGGCCGCGATGGTGTCCTCGACGGTGCCGGCCTCGTTCAGGGTGTCGGCGTGCAGGGCCAGCTGTACGCCGGTCGCCCGGCACACCTCCAGGCAGCGGCGCAGGACCGCCGGGGTGGCACCCCAGTCTTCGTGGATCTTGAAGCCGAGGATGCCGGCGTTGACCTGGTTGTGGAGGGATTCGGTGGACATCGTGCTGCCCTTGCCGAGCAGCCCGATGTTGACCGGGAAGGCGTCCAGGGCCTTGAACAGCCGGTCGAGGTGCCAGGCGCCGGGCGTGACGGTGGTGGCGGTCGTGCCGTCGGCGGGTCCGGTCCCGCCGCCGATCAGGGTGGTGACGCCGGAGGCGAGCGCCTCGCGGATCTGCTCGGGGCAGATGAAGTGCACGTGGGTGTCGACGCCGCCCGCGGTGAGGATCTTGCCGTTTCCCGAGATGATCTCGGTCTCGGGGCCGATCAGGAAGTCGGTCGCGACGGGATGGCCGTCGTGCAGCCGGTTCATGGTCTCGTCGTTGTAGGCCTTGCCGAGCGCGGCGATGCGGCCGTCGCGAAGGGCGACGTCGGCCTTGACCACGCCCCAGTGGTCCAGGATGAGAGCGCCGGTGATGACGGTGTCGGGCGGTCTCGGGGCGCCAGGGGTCGCGCCGTCGCGTGGCGCGAGTGACTGCCCCATCGACTCCCGGACCACCTTGCCGCCGCCGAAGACGATCTCGTTGCCGCTGCGGCCGGGGCCGCCGGCCCAGTCCTCGGTGATCTCGATCCACAGGTTGGTGTCGGCCAGGCGGACACAGTCCCCCGTCGTCGGGCCGAACCGGTCGGCGTACTGTTCGCGCGTGAGGGGTTCGGCCATCAGAGGTCGCCTCCGACCTTGCCGTTCAGGCCCGCGACGTGGCGCCGGCCCTCGATGGGCACCAGTTCCACGTCCTGGGGCATGTTGGGGGCGAAGCGCACAGAGCCGCCTGCGGGGATGTTCAGCCGTTTGCCGTAGGCGGCGTCACGGTCGGGGTGGATGTCGAGGCGGGAGTTGGCCTCGTAGAAGTGGTAGTGGGAGCCGACCTGGATGTGACGGTCGTCGGTGTTGGTGACCCGTACGGTCGTGGTCGGGCGGCCGTCGTTGAAGCTCACCCGCCCCTGGGAGGAGTAGTCGATCGCGCCGGGAGGACCCTGCCTCCCCGGCCCGGCCACGCAGGACGGCGGGGGTTCCGGGTCGGGCGGGCACGGCGCGGGCTCCGGGACGGGCGGACACGGCGGCTCCGGCTCAGGCCGGCCTTCGCACGACGGCGGCTCCGGGCACGGCAGGGTGGTCGCCAGCGGGATCGGCTCGCGGAGGGTGACCATTTTGGTGCCGTCGGGGAAGGTGGCCTCGATCTGGAGGTCGGCGATCATCTCCGCGACGCCTGGCATGACCTCGTGCGGCATGAGCACCGGCGGTTGCTGCTTCGCCATGAGGTCCGCCACGGTCCTGCCGGCGCGCGCCTCTTCCAGAACCCAGGAGGTCAGGATGGCGACCGCCTCCGGGTAGTTGAGCTTCACTCGCCCTCTGCGCTTGTGGGCCACGTCCGCGGCCACGTGGATCATCAGCCGTTCTTGTTCATGCAGGGTCAGGTGCACCCTGTCACCTCGGTTTCGCTTCTGGCCCCAGGGCCTCGCCCTCGGGGCCGACGGTGCGGATCTACCGGTATGACCGATGTCGGGGTCAGGTCGCCGCCCGGTTGCCTGCTCACCGGGCGGCGCTCAGTGGCTCAGCAGCCTCGCCCGCAACCGCACCCGCCGCCGCCGTGGGGCGGGCAGGGGGCCGGTGGGCGGGCGCAGACGACGACTTCGTCGGTGACGGGGCCGTCGGTCTCGTTGGCGGTGGCGGTGGCGGTGTTGGTCAGCGGGCCGGGCTTGGTGACCTTGGCCAGCAGGGTGAGGGTCTGGGTGGTGCCGACGTCCATCGCGCCGACGTCCCACAGGCCGGTGGCCGGGTCGTAGCCGCCGGCGCTGGGAGTGGCGGAGATGAAGGCCAGCCCTTCGGGGAGCTGGTCGACGACCGTGACGCCGGTGGCGTCGTTGGGCCCCTTGTTGGTGACGGCCACGTGGTAGGTGACCGCCTCGCCGACGGCGGCCTCGGTACGGTCGGCGGCCTTGACGACGGCGAGCTCGACGACCCGCTTCACCGGCGTGGTGGTGGCGTTGGAGGTGGAGGTGAGGTGCTCGGGCGCGTTGCCCAGGGTGTTGTCGTAGGAGGCGCCGGCCTGGTTCTCGATCTGGCGGCCGGCCCCGGCGCGTTCGACGCGGACACGGAACTCCACCGTGGTTCCGTCGGGCGCGTCCGCGGTCGAGGGCAGGCGGCCGCCCTGCTGGGCGGTGGCCCCCTGGCCCAGGTGGAAGACGACGCGGCCGGCGTCGGCGTACGCCTGGTCGTCGCCGGCCGCGTCGCTCTTGCCGCCACTGTCGGGGCCGTCGATGACGCGCAGGGAGCCGGGGACGTAGCTGGTGCCGGCCGGGATGTCGTCGGTCAGGACGAGGTTGTCGGCCGGGGCGCCGCCTTCGTTCCTGGCGTTCACCCGGTAGGTGATGACGTCGCCGACCTCGACCTCGCCCTCGGGGATGGCGGCCTTGGTGAGCACGACGCAGGGTGCGGTGCCGAAGACGATGCCGTCCAGGAAGTTGCCGATCGCCGGGTTGCCACCGGCGGCGGAGATGGACTTGAAGGCGAACCGGGTGGTGGTCTGGCCGGGCGGGACGACGTATTCGCCGGTGTAGTGGCCCCAGGCGGTGTTGCCGTCGGTCATCCGGGCCTGTTCCACCGGGGCGTTCGGGGGGCCGATCTGCAGTGCCATGGTGTCGGCGCCCTGGCGGCCGCGGTGGGAGAGTCTCCAGTACAGCTTGGTGCCGGGTGTGGTGGGGAGGTCCTGGTACAGGGTGGAGACCATGTTGGCGTTGAGCTCGGCGAACTGCCGGCCGTCGTCGGAGGGCACGCTCAGGAAGCCGGTGTGCCAGAGTTCGATCTGGCCGTCGGAGGCGGTGGTGCGCCAGCCGGGCACCGCGCGGGGGTCGTTGTGGGAGGCGTCGGGCCGTATCTCGTAGTTGGTGACGACGGGGGCTTCGAAGCTGCCGTTGATCAGGGCGATGCGTGGCCCGCATCCGCCTGGTGAGGGGTTCTGGGGTACGGCCACGAGGTGTCCTTCCGTCGAGGTGGTGGGAAAGCGGCCGGCGTCGCCGGCGTTCGTGGGCGCCGGCCGGGTCCCGCGCGGCGAGCTGCCACGGGTGCGGGGGCGCAGGGCGGACCACAGGCGGGCGGCCCGGGATGGTTTGTCGGCGTGCACGGGTGAATGGCCTCGTGTGGTGGGCGGGCGGAGTCGGTGCGGTCGTCGGGTCGTGTGCGTGGTGTGCGCGGCGGGATCGATCCGGTTGGACGCAGTCGTTGCCTTCCGATGCCACATGCCGTGAGTAGCCGACTACCTACTGAAAGTAGTCGAAGCCGGTCAGGGCGCTGAACTAACCGCACAGTGAGAGCCGCATGGCCGGAGGGCGCTGCTCTTCTGTGGAACGCCGGCCGGCGACTGGTCGCCCGTCCGGCCGGACCCGCCTGTCGGCCGGTCGGAGCGGCGGCTTACCGTGGAGGTAGGTGTCGGATCGGCGCTAGGGGGACGCATGAAGCGACGCTCTGTGCAGACCGCGATGGCCACCGGGGCATTCCTGGCCGTCGTGACCGCGAGTACGGGGGCCACCGCGGCGGCCATGGGATCACCGCCGACACCCTCCCCAAGCCCGCAGCCGACGTGCATGGGCATGGGGGAAATGCACCCCGTCACCAGCGAGTACGACTACCTGTCGCAGATGGTGCCGCACCACCAGGACGCCATCACCGCGGCCCGGCAGCTCCAGCGGTCCGACCGGCCCGAGATGCGGCAGCTCGGGCAGTCGATCGTCGCGACGCAGACCGCCGAGGTCGCCCGGATGAAGGGCTGGCTGGAACAGTGGTACCCGCAGAGCCCGTCGCCGAGCCCGAGCTCGACCACGATGCCCGACCTGTCAGGGCTTTCCGGGGATCAGCTCGACAAGGCGTTCCTGCAGCACATGATCCCGCACCACATGATGGCGATCATGATGTCGCAGCAGCTGCTCAACCACGGCGAGGCTCAGCACGCCGAGGTCGCCGCCTTCGCCCGCAAGGTGCGCGACGACCAGTGGGCGGAGGTCCGCACGATGCGGCAGTACCTGACCCAGTGGTACGGGGAACAGAGCATGCCCTGCATGCCGCACATGCCGGGCATGACACCCGGGCCCCACACGGGAACACCCGGCCGGCCGACGCCCACGGAGCCCTCTCCGGCAGGCACGTGACGCAAGGCCCTCTGCCCACAGGAAGACCACCTGCGGCGGAGCACCGGATTTTCTGCGGAGGCCGCCTCCGCGACCGGCTCGACCATGCCCTGACGGAACCCACCTGGTCGGCACGCGCGGGGTGGTAGTCTCCTCGCCCGAGTTGCCGGAGCCCTTGCGCGTGCGACTCGGCGGTCAGGGGGAGGCTCCCCAGCACGGCATGTCCGGTTGACGACGGGTCGTGGCCCTCACGCACGCTGACCAGCGTCGTCGCAGCGTACTTGTTGACATTCGCCGCATAGGCGACAGAATACACATATGAACAGTTCTTCAGGCGAGAATGTGTTGGTGGTGGACGGCTGCACCGTCAAGGTGGTCGACGCCGACCGCGTCGCGGCCGTGCACGAGCGCATGCCCGCCGCCGAGGACCTGACCGACACCGCAGACGTCTTCGGCCTGCTGTCCGACCCCAACCGCCTGAAGCTGCTGGTCGCCCTGCTGGACGGCGAGCTGTGCGTGTGCGACCTGGCGGCGGTGACCGGGCAGAGCGAGTCGGCGGTCTCCCACGCGTTGCGCCTGCTGCGCGCCCACCGCATCGTGGCCGCCCGCCGCTCGGGCCGGATGGCCTACTACCGCCTTGAGGACCCCCACGTACGGATGCTGCTGGACCTGGCGCTGGCCCACACCGAGCACACCGAGGCCATCCACCCCGAACGGGAGGGCGGGCACTGATGGGCACGGGTCACGGGCACGGGCACGCCGGCGCCCGCCACCGCTGGCGGCTGGCGGTCTCCTTCGTCCTGATCGGCGGGTTCTTCCTGGTCGAGCTGGCCTACGGCCTGATCTCCGGGTCGCTGGCCCTGATGTCGGACGCCGGGCACATGGCCGCCGACGTCGTCACCCTCGGCGCGGCCCTGGTCGCCACCAGGATCGCCGGCCGCCCCGACACCACCGGCCGGCGCAGCTACGGCTCCTACCGGGCCGAGGTGTTCGCCTCCCTGCTGGCCGTCGTGCTGATGCTGGGCGTCGCCGTCTACGTGGTCGCCGAGGCGATCGGCAGGATCGGCGGCCCGGCCGAGGTCTCCTCCGGGCCGATGCTCGTGGTGGGCGCGCTCGGTCTGGTGGTCAACCTGATCGCCCTTTTCCTGCTGCGGTCGGGCGCGAGCGAGAGCCTCAACGTCAAGGGCGCCTACCTGGAGGTGGTGGCCGACACCGCCGGCTCGGTCAGCGTCATCGCGGCGGGCTGGCTGATCACGGCGACCGGCCAGGTGTTCTGGGACACGGTCATCGCACTGGCCATCGGCGTGTTCGTCGCCGTACGCGCGATCTCGCTCGGACGGCAGGTCTTCGCGGTGCTCGGCCAGCACGTGCCCGAGGGCATAGACGCCGCCACCGTGGCGGCCGACCTGGCGGCCATCGAGGGCGTGCGCGACGTGCACGACCTGCATCTGTGGACGCTCACCTCCGGCATGAACGTCGCCACCGCCCACCTCGTCACGGGCGACCAGAGCGACAACCACTCCGTCCTCGATCAGGCCCGCGACCTGCTGCGCACCCGTCATGGCGTCGCACACGCGACCCTTCAAGTGGAGCCGGACGGCCACATCGGCTGCGACGAGGTCGGCTGGTAGCCGGGGTCTCCTTCGACGGCCGCCGGCAGAGCCAGGTCAGGCGGGGTTCGAGCACCCACTTGAAGAGGTCGCGGGTCTGCGGCAGGCACAGCACGATGGTCAGGGCGAAGCTGCTCGACAGGATGGCCAGAGCTCTGAGCGGCCCGAAAAGCCAGGGGTAGGACAGCCAGCAGCGGCGGCGTTGCGCTCGAAGGCCAGGGCCTGAGCCTTGTCGTCCTTGATGTTCACACCGAGGAAGCGCAGGTTCGTCGACATGCTTCAGCCGGCAGCCGGAGGCGACGTCTCGGCCGCGCCGCGGGCGGCGAGCATGCCGCGCATCAGCTCGATCTCCGCCTGCTGGGCGGCCAGGATCGAGCTCGCCATCCGCTTCACCTGCGGCTGGCCGCTCCCCTGCGCCGCCTGGGCCATCTGCACGCCGCCCTGGTGATGCGGGATCATCAGGCGCAGGAAGAGGGTCTCCGCCTCCTTGCCGCTCGCCTGTTCCAGCTGCTTGAGCTGCTCCCGCGTGGCCATGCCGGGCATCTGGGCGGGCATCTGGGCGGTCCGCTGTCCCATGCCGGGCATGTTCTGGTGGCCCTGCCGCATCCAGGCCATGCGGGGCTCCAGCGATGCCTGCGGCAGGCCCCACATGTCCAGCCAGGCGTACATCTGCCCGATCTGCTGCTGCTGGGTGGTCGCGATGTCGTAGGCGAGCGTCCTGACCTGGCGGTCTGTGGTCCGGTCGCGGATGATCAGTGCCATCTGCACCGCCTGGGCGTGATGGGCCTGCATGTCCCGGGCGAAGCCGGCCTCCAGCGACGCGTCCCCGGGCGGGCCCGCGTACCAGAGGCGGAACCCGAGCCCGGACAGCGCGAGCGTCAGCACGACGGTCACCGCCACCAGGACCCCGCGCCGCCGCAGGAGGGGCGGGAACCTCATACCGACGGCTCCCCGACCCCGCCGCTGCAGGACGCGCCCGGCTCGGGCGTCCCGGGGCCGTTGATGTTGGCGCGCAGGAACGCCGTCAGCCGCGGGTCGTCGGCGCTGTCGAGCTTGAGCTGCTTGCCCCAGGAGCTGAGCACGACCGGCGCCGACAGGCCCGTGTACGGCGACAGCACGACGAAGTCACGTCCCTGGGCCTGCTTGAGCAGGATGTCCAGTTGCTCCTTGGACAGCCCCGGCCGGAAGGCGACCCAGACGGCTCCGTGCTCCTGGCTGTGGACGACGTTCTCGTTGCGCAGCGGCTTGGTGTAGATGCCGCAGTTCTGCCACTCCGGCGCGTGGTCGCCGCCGACCGGCGGGGCCTGCGGATAGCTGACGGCCTTGTCGGTGTGGTTCCGGGCGCTCACGTTGATCGTCTGGACCGCGTCCAGCGACCGGCCGGCCCGGTCGGCCTGGACGAAGGCCGTGGCCGCCACGGCCAGCCCGCCGGCGACGACCACCGAGACACTGATCATGACGACCCGGCGCCGGCGCTCCGCGCGCCGCTGCTCGGCCTGCAGCGCGGAAAGCCGCCCCTTAAGCGTGCCTTCGGCGTTCTTGCCCATCCGCCTACCTCCGACGACGTTCTTCTACCATACGTAGAACTTCTACAGTACGTAGAATATGAATGCCGTAAGCCGACGTCCCCGTGCGGTGATCGTGGCAATGAGCTTCTCGGCCTTGCGCCGCTCCTCGCACAGCCAGGTGTCCTGCTTCTACGGAACGTAGAAACTAATGGGAGTGTACGGCGTCGCCGCCCGCCGGGCATCCGGTCAGACCGTGACGCACACCAAGGGGGCGATCAGCACGGCCAGGGGCCCGCCCAGTTGCAGGACGGCCGCCGCGTAGGCCACCACCGGGACCCAGCCCGGTTCGCCGCGCCCATGGAGCAGGCGCTGCAACCGCTCCACCACACCGGCGTCGGCCAGCGCGAACGTGGCGGCCGTGCCCGGCTCCTGCCCGACGGCCGCCATACGCACCAGGGCCCGCGCCAGCGGCAGCTCGCCGTGCGCGCGACAGGCGTGATCGTCGGCGATCATCTCCAGCAGCACGGTCACCGCCCGCTGCCCGGTCCGCACGGCGGGCAGCCACGAGAACGCGTGCGACAACGCCACGAAAGGCAGCAGGGCGAGGTCATGGCGGCCGCGGGCGTGCGCCTGCTCGTGCCGCAGGACGGCCTCCAGCTCCACCGGCGTCAGCGCGTCCAAGGCCCCCTGGCTCAGCACGATCCGCCGGCGCCTGCCAGGTACGCAGTAGGCCACGCGCCCGGCCACCGGCAGCACATAGGCGTCGTAGGCCGGCAGATGCTCGGCCACGACGTCGACCAGCAGGCGCTGCCGCCGCTGCTGCCGGATCGTCCCGGCCAGGACGCGCGCCGTGTGGACGGACAGCCAGCCCAGCAGCCCCGCCGACCAGGCCAGGGCCAGGACGTGCACGGGCCCGAGGCCGTCGAGCCCGTGCCCGCCGAGGATCTGGCGGGCCAGCGTGTGCATCCCGTGCGGGAACACGGCCGCCAGCGGCGCGACCGCGGCCACCAGCCCGAGGGCGACCGCGCCGAGCCCCGCCCCGACCCCGAGTGCCTGCCACAGCGCGAGCGCCGCACGGGGGCAGCGCACGGCCCAGGCCGCCCGGGCAAGGGCGCGGGCGGCGCGATCGCCCAGCGTCACCGGGAGCAACGCCACCCCGGCGGCGGCGAGCCAGCCGATCACCGAGCCGTTCCGATCTCCTCGTCCAGCGCCTCGCGCAGCGCCGCGGCCACCTCGGGCGTCACCGTGCCGACGAACCGCTGCACCGCCGCCACCACGTCGCCGGCCTCCTCCAGCGCCGCGCGCATGGCCTCGGCGACGAAGGCGTCCTTGCCCGCGGTCGCCTTGTAGAGATGGGCCCGCCCGACGCGCTCGCGGGCCACCATGCCCTTGTTCGCCAGGCGCATCAGCACGGTCAGCACCGTCGTGACGGCGGGACCGGAGGGCAGACCGGCCGCGAGGTCGTGGGCGAACATGCCCTCAGGATGCCGCCACAGGGCTTCCATGATCGAGCGTTCAAGGTTGCCGAGCTGCATCCTGACCCTCCTTGCGGGCTCCAACCGGAAAGAGGCTACCGTGACCCCCGCCACACGGGGCGTCGGCAGGACGGTGACGTGCAGGCAGGGCGCGCCGCGGCTCATCCGAAGGGCCGCGCGTAGAGGGAGAAGGACTTGTCCCCTGTGGGGCCTTGGGTCAGGCCCATGCACAGCAGCGGCCCGGCGCCGGACGACGCGAGGACGGCGAGCCCTTCGGGTTCGCGGGGGACGAGGTTCCTGGCCGTGCGGTCCAGGATCTGCTGCTCCACCTTCCCGCTGGGCAGGTGGATGCGGTAGAGGCGGATGTTCCCCGGCGAGGAGACGGGGTTGGCGGGGCCGTAGGCGCTGCCGAGCAGCTGGTAGGCGTGGTCGGCGCGCAGGGCCATGCCCTGGAACGGCAGCCCGAGGGCGGCGCCGGGCTGCGGGAGGTCGGCGAGCGGGCGGAGGTCGCCGGAGGCCAGGCGGCGCAGGTCCAGGAGCCGGAGGCGCGGCTCGCCGGCGAGCTTGTAGCGCAGCAGCAACCGGCCGGAGTCGGGATCGAGGGTGGGGGCGTTGCTGGTCGAGCCGGGCAGCGGCCGGCAGGTGGTCAGGAACCGGCTGCCGGGGGTCAGCACGGCGCCGTCGACGAAGGAGAAGCGGCAGATGCCGCGGCCGTAGCCGGAGGCCGGGCTGGCGTCCCATTCGGTCCACACCACAGTGTCGGGGCCCGCGGTCCGTTGAACGCCCAGGGCGCCGCCGTGGCCGAAACCCAGCAGGTACATCGCGCCGGTGAGGGTGCCGTCCAGGGACAGGCGGTTGAGGCACAGGTCGCCGCGCCGGGCGCGTTCGGCGTGGGTGCGGGGGCGGCGTTCTCCGTCCAGGCGGACGCCGCCCTGCATGAGCTGGAGGGCGTACAGGTGACCGTTGCGTTCGTCGAAGGCGAAGGACTGCAGGACGGTGCCGTGCAGCAGCCGCCCGTCCCGCAGCAGGATCCGGCCGGTCGAGGCGAGGCTACGCGAGTCGGCCGCCGACGGGAGCGCCAGGGCGGCGGGCGTCCTGGCCGGTGCGAGATTCATCGCGGCGACCAGCGTGGCGATCGCCCCCGAACGCAGCGCCTCGCGACGGGACGGCCGAGGAGTCATCGGATCGCCCCGCCCACGGGTACGGGCGGACGCCGGCAGGTTCCGCGAGGGACCCCATCGCCGGTGGCGAGCCGCGCGCGACAGATCACGCGCCCTGGTCGCCGTCGTGGCAGGTGGCGGCCCAGTTCGCGGCCGGCTCGTCGGCAGCGGCGCGGACGGGGGCGGCGGTGGGCGCGGAGGCGGTGGCCGCGACCGTGGCGGCGTCGGGCCGCGGGGCGTGATGGGTGGGGCCGTGCGGGTCGGGACAGTGCGGCGTCAGGCGTCGCAGGCCGCCGTCCTCGTCGAAGGCGTGGCCGCCGGGCATGGCGTGGTCGACCTGAAGCGTGGTGTGCTCGATGTCGTGGCGTTCGCGCAGCAGCCGTTCGACGGCCAGGCGGGCGGCGTGGCAGTCGGCCCCGGGAACGACCAGCACGTGTGCCGACAGCGCGGGATAGCCGGACGTGACCTCCCAGATGTGCAGGTCATGCACCTCGACCACGGTGTCGATCGCGGCGATCTGGCGGCCCACCTCGGCCGGGTCCAGCCGCGCGGGGGCGGCCTCCATGAACACCCTTCCCGCGTCGCGGACCAGGCCCCAGCCGGCCTTCAGCATCAGGGCGGCGACCACGAGGGCGGCGATGGCGTCGGCGCGGTACCAGCCGGTCAGCCAGACGACCAGGCCGGCGAGGGTGGTGGCGATGAAGGCGTACAGGTCGTTGAGGATGTGCTGGAAGGCGCCTTCGACGTTGAGGCTGGAGCGGTTGGCCTTCGACAGCAGCCAGGTGGCGGCCACGTTCACGGCGATGCCGGCCAGCCCGGTCACCACCACGAACAGGCCCTCGACCTCGGGCGGCACGATCAGGCGGCGGACGCCCTCGAAGGTGAAGTACGCCGCGAGCAGCAGCAGGGTGATGCCGTTGACCTGGGCGGAGATGATCTCGGCGCGCTTCAGGCCGTAGGTGAAGCCGCCGCGCGGCGGCCGGGCCGCGATCCGCATCGCGACCAGCGCCAGCACGATCGCCATGGCGTCGGTGAGCATGTGCCCGGCGTCGGAGATCAGCGCCAGCGAACCGGCGATCACGCCGACCACCACCTCCACGGCCATGAAGCCGGCGATCAGCGCGAGCGCCCCGCGCAGGTAGCGCCGGTCGGCGTCCGCGCTCACCGCATGCCCGTGCCCATGACCGTGCCCGTGATCGTGCCCGTGCTCAGACATGCCTGGAGCTCCTCGGAGGGTGGGGGACGTGGGTGATGGCCAGACGCAGGCGGCTGTGCACGTCGGCGGCCGACGGCCGGGAGCAGGCCGGGCGTACCCGCGCGACCTGATGATCCGCTACATCTGACTGGGTGTTCATATGTACAGATGCTTGCCGCTGTAGCCCCGGAGGTCAAGAGCCCGCGACGGATGATCGCCGAAAACAGGCTTTACTCATGAACATCTGATCAGATGTTTAAACTTTCGGTAATGCGTCAACTACACACCGTAGAAGTTCGCCGGTCCGGAGCCCGAGGACCTGGTCGCGCTCTACAGGTTCCCCCGCACCGGTGCAGCCACACGCACAGGAAGGGCTCGCCACATGAGAACCGTCCACACCCCCGCCGCCGCGATCCTGATGATCACCAGCGGCTGGCTGCAGGTCGCCACGCCGACCGGGGCCTGGGGCTGGGCATCGGCGCGGCCTCGGTCACCGCCCGATCGCCGTGCTGCGCCCCAACGGCCGTGCCGTCACCGGGGCGTGCGCCGGCAGGCGCGGCTGGCTCCAGGTCACCACGTCCACCGGCGCACACGGCTGGGCCTGGAACGGTTACCTGCGCAAGACCACCTCCACCAGGTGACACCCCCCGCCTCCGTGTCCCGCCGCCCTGCCCTGGCCTCCCGCGTCAGACGTGGAACCACCGAGCGAAAGGAACACCGGTGACCGAGCCCCACGACCACCCGCACCACCACCATCACCACGAGAGCGGCCACGACCACGCCTCCGGCGGCGAGACCGGCTGCGCCGACGACCACACCGCGGCGACCGGGCAGGACCCGGACTGCGGCGCCGGACACTGCCACGACGATCACGACCCGACCGCGCCCTAGCCCGACACGGCGGCCCGCACCTCGGCGGTCAGGCCGTCACCCCCCGCTCGCGCGGCCGATCCCGCTCCGGCTCGTCCATGGGCGACGCCGGAGCGCCCCGCGCCCCGCCGAGTCACGACATCGAGACGACGGTGAAAGGCTGGATCAGTTCCTCATGCACGCCGAGCACGAAGACCACGACCACGAGAGCGGCCACGACCATGGCCCCCACCTCCCGCACAGCCACGCCGCCCAGGACGGCGCCACCTCTCCCCCGTTCCAAACAGGCCCGGCCGGGCGGCTCGCCCTGCTGACCTCCTCCGCGGTGCACCACCAGGTCTTCACCGTCGTCCGCCTGCGCTCCGGCTACGACCTGGCCGAGGTGGACGCCTTCCTGGCCCAGGTGGAGACCACACTCAGCCTGCTCTGGCAGGACAACGCCCAACTGCGCGAACGCCTCGGCGCCGCCCCTCCCGCGAACACGCCCACCGAGGCCGGCGTGCTCGCGGCGGCACACCGCAGCGCCCAGGAAGCCCTTGAGTCCGCCCAGCAGGAAGCCCGCCGGATCCTCGCCGAGGCCCACGCCGACGCCGAACGGCTGCGCCGCGAGGCCGCGTCGGCCGCCGACGCGCTGACCCACGCCACCCGCCAGGCTCTCGACGACCAGCTCGGCCGGCTCGAACGCGCCATCACCGAGCAGGGCCGGAACCTCCAGCACAACCTGCACACCCAGCTCGGTCACCTGCGCGCCGCGCTGGCCGACCTGGACACGCACGGCCCTCCGCCCAGCCACGGCGCCCACGAGGCCGCATCGCCGCGGCCGTTCCCCGAACGCCTGCTCCCCTCCCCCCGCGACCCGGCCGCCGGTCACTGACGAACGGCCTGTCCCGTCCGTCGTCGCGGTGTCACCACGCGACGACCGCTCACCAGTCCCGCACCCACGCCGGAAAGGCCGTGTCATGTCCGTGCCGCTCGGGGGATCGACGCCGCTGTCACCGCCCCCGCACGTCCTGACCCTGTTCGAGCTGAATGTGGCAGACACCCCCATCGACACCGCCCTGCCGGCCTGGACGACGTGGGCCGCCGTGGTCCTGGTGACGCTGTCCACGCTGGTCGGCGCCTCCCTGGCGCGCCGCAAGAACGCCACGATCAGCGTCTGGCTGGCCGTCGCGTCGGCGCTGATGCTCATCACCGCCCTGGTCGACCTGCTGCCCGACGCCTGGCACGAGGCCGACGCCACCGGTGTGCCGCTGTGGGTGGTGGGGCTGGCCGGCGCGTTCGGCTTCCTGGTCATCACCTTCTTCACCCGTAAGGGCTGCGGGCACGGTCACGGCGACAAGGCCGGTGGCGGGCGGCACGCGCCCGGCCTGCACCGCCGGGTCAAGCAGGCGGTCAGCGCCGCCGTCTACGGCGGCGTGGGCACCGCCGCCGCGCTGTCCCTGCACCGCATGATCGAGGGCGCCACCCTGGCGCTGGCCGCCTCGGCCGTCGTGGTGGCCGCCCTGGTGATCCACTCGGCCAGCGAGGGGCTCGCCCTGACCGCCATGCTCGACCTGGCACGCAGACCGGCCGCGCCCTGGCTGGCCCTGTCCTGCCTGGCCCCGGCCGCCGGCGTCGTGCTGGCGACGGTGGCGCCGCTGCCCGCCCAGAGCGTGCCGATCCTGCTCGGCATGGTCACCGGCGTGCTGCTGCGCACCGGCGTCATCGGGCTCACCATCGCCCGTGACAGCCGCCGCCTGACCCGCCGTCACCTCGTCGTCGCCGCCTCCGCCGTGGCCGCCATCGGCGGCCTGCTGGTCGCCACCCAAACGCTGCTGGCCGACGGTCCGCCGCACTCCTCCTCGCCGGTCGCCACCGGTCGCGGCGCCGGCCCGGCATCCTCGTCCGCCGCGGCGCCTCGGCAGCTGTCCGAGGCCCAGCTACGCGCCGCCGTCACCGCCAGGCAACTCACCCTCGAACAACTCCTGGCGCGCAGGGACGCCATCACCATCGCCGCCGACGCCACCACCCTGCTGCGCGCCCTGCCCGAGCACACGTCCGACCAGATCACCCGGACCCTGCGGCAGGCCGGGATCGATCCCGGCACCAGCGTCGGCGAGCTCACCCTGCTCCAGCGCCACCTCCTGCTCACGTCCCTCAGCGACGCGCTGCCCACCCCGAGGTCATGAGCTGAAGAGCCGGTCCAGGTGCAGGTCGATCGCGGTGAGGGCGTCCTGGGGCTCGATCACGTCCAGTTCGATCAGGGGGGTGAGGCCGGTGAGGGCGAGGAGCAGGTTGGTCTCGGTCGCCGGGTCGCGGTCGGAGTGGATGTGCCCGTCGGCGATCGCTCGGCGGACCAGTTGCTCGACGAGGGCCCGTCCGCGGACGAGGCCACGGCGCGCCTGCTCGTGGACGGCCTCGTCGTGCAGCGCCTCCAGGACGTAGGCGGCGCTCATCCGGCTGGTCGCACGGGCGTCGGCGTGCAGGGGGAGCATCTCGGCGAGCGTCAGCCGGAGCACGTCGCGGGGGTGCGGACGGTCGCCGAGCTCTCGCAGGCCCTGCTCGACGCGCAGCGAGGTCTGTTCGGCGGCGAAGTCCACGGCGAAGGCGAGCATGGCGGCCCGGGTGGCGAAGTAGTGCTGCAACTGCCCGAGGGACATGCCCGCCTCCTGCGCCACCACCCGCGTCGTCAGGTGCGTGACGCCGCGCCGCTCCACCACCCGCCACAACGCACGGGCGATCGCTTCGCGGCGTTCGCGGTGATCCACCTGTTTCGGCATCTGCGGACCTCTCCCTCGACATCTTTCCCATACGATTGACATAATACAGTTGACTTACAACTGTCCGAGAAGGGAGGCGTCGTGCGTGAAGAGCCGAAGGTGCGGACCGCGGAAGGTGTGGTGCAGGGACGCCGGCGGCGGGGGCACGCGGTGTTCCGCGGCATCCCCTATGCCCTGCCCCCGGTCGGAGCGCTGCGCTTCGCCGCGCCCGCCCCGCCGCCGCGCTGGGACGGAACGAGGCAGGCGACAGAGTTCGGCCCGGCGGTACCGCTGTCCCTGCCGGTCGACGTGGGCCCGCCGCAGGGCACGGACTGGCTGACGCTCAACGTCGGCACCCCGGATCCGGGGGCGGCCGGACTGCCGGTGCTGGTGTGGCTGCCCGTGGGCGGCTACGTCTCGGCGGCGTCGAGCGACCCGATGTACGACCCGGCGGTGCCGGCCGAGGCGGGGCTCGTCGTGGTGACCGTCAACTGCCGCGTGGGCGCCGAGGGTTTCGCGTTCCTCGACGACGCGCCACCCAACCGCGGCTTCCTCGACCAGATCGCGGCGCTGGAGTGGGTGCGGCGGAACATCGCCGCGTTCGGCGGCGATCCCGGCCAGGTCACCGTGGCCGGGCAGTCCGCCGGGGCGGGGTCGGTCGCCGCCCTCCTGACGATGAAGTCGGCGCGCGACCTGTTCCGGCGGGCCATCACCCACTCGGTGCCGGGGCTGCACAGCACCCCCGCGCTGGCCCGGCAGGTCACCGCCGCGCTCGCGGACCGGCTCGGCGCGACGGCACCCACCGCCGCGGCCCTGCGCGACATCGACCCCTGGCGGCTGGCCGCCGAGCTCACCTCCTTCAACGCCGGCCTCCACGCGCACCGGGAGAGCTGGGGACGGCTCACGGCGACCGGCACCGCCCTGTGTCCCGTCGTCGACGGCGAGGTGCTGCCCGAGACGCCCTGGTCCGCGCTGACCGGCGGACGCGCGAGCGGGATCGAGCTGCTCGTCGGCCACACCAGGGACGAGTTCCGGCTGTTCAGCGTCATGAGCGGACGCCGGGGCACCTTCACCGACCACGACGCCCGCACGGCCCTGGAACTGCTCGCTCCCCGTCCGCGCGGGGCGGAGGCGTACCGGGCCGCGTTCCCGCAGGCCGGGCCGGAGGAGCTGGTGGAGACGGTGTACTCCGACGCCCTGTTCCGCATGCCGTCGCAGAAGCTGGCCGAGGCGAACGCCGCGGCCGGGGGCACTTCGTACCTGTTCGAACTGCGCTGGCCCGCCCCGGCCCTCGGCGGCACCCTGGGCGCCTGCCACAGCCTCGACGTGCCCCTGGCGTTCGGCACATTGGACAGTCCCGTCGGTGCGCAGCTCATCGGCGACGAGCCCGGCCCCGAGGCCGTCGCGCTCGCCCACGAGCTCAGGGAGGCCTGGGTCCGTTTCGTCACCACCGGCGACGCGGGATGGGCCGTCTACCGGCCCGACCGGCGGCTCACCCGCGTCCTGGACGCCGAGTCGGAGACCGTGCCCTACCCCGAACATGCCTCACTCCGGATCTGGGACGGCCACTCCCCCGCGCCCTTCGACCTCCCGTAGGGCGTGCGGGGCGAAAATCGTTTGCCCGGCAGGGTGGCGCTCCGAGATCGTGAGCTCCATGAGGCTCTGACGACAGCACCCCGCCGCTTCGAGATGCCGCCCGCCCATACCCTTTTTCAGCGAAGAGAGCGTCCTTGTCTCAGCGACACACTTCGGCCACCGTCACCGTGTTCGCCTCCCCCACCAGCTGGATCGAGTCCGACGCCGTCGCGCAGTGCCACCAGGTGGCCGCCCTCGACGGCATGACGCACGTCGCCGCCATGCCGGACCTGCACCCCGGCAAGGGCGCGCCCATCGGCGCCGCCATGACGTCGGCCGTCCTGTACCCGTTCCTGGTGGGCTCCGACATCGGCTGCGGGATCGCCGTGTTCCCCGTCAGGCTCAAGCGCGCCGTACCCGAGAAGCTCGCCGCCCGGTTCCCCGACCTCGACCGGCCGCTGGACCCTGAGCGAGATGCCGACGATCCCGCCTGGGCCGTCATGAAGGACGACATCCCCGCCGGTCACGCCGAGGGGCTCGGCACGGTCGGCCGGGGCAACCACTTCGTCGAGCTGGCCAGGGTCGGAACCGTCCTCGCGCCCGACCACGCCGCCCGCCTCGGCGTCGACGCCGGCGACCTGGTCCTCGTCGTCCACAGCGGCTCCCGAGGGCTGGGCGAACGCATCCTGCGCGAGCACACCGCCGTCCACGGCGCGGGCCCCGCCCCCGATCCCGACGCCTACCTGGCCATGCACGACGAGGCCGTACGGTGGGGCGCGCTCAACCGGCGGCTGCTGGCCGCCCGGGTCGCCCACGCGCTGGGGTTCGAGGCCGCCGAGCCGATCCTCGACCAGTGCCACAACCTGGTCGAGCGCCGCGACGGGAGCTACCTGCACCGCAAGGGAGCGGCGCCGGGCGACGGCCGCGACGTGCTCATCGCCGGCACCCGCGGCACCCCGTCCTACCTCGTGGCCGCCCACGCCGGGCCGGACGCCGGCCACTCCGTCGCCCACGGCGCGGGCCGCAAGATGTCCCGCGCGGACGCCCTTCGCCGCGGCCGGGCCAAGCACACGGTCGAAGAGCTGCGCCGCACCCCGGTCGGGTCGCTGGTGGTGTGCGGCGACCGCCAGCTCCTCTTCGAGGAGGCGCCGACGGCCTACAAGCGCATCGAGCAGGTGATCGCCGACCTCGTCGCCCACGACCTGGCCACGCCCGTGGCCACCACGATCCCCCTGGTCACCTACAAGACGGCCGACCTCGGGCCGGCGGCCCAGAGGAACCGGCGGCGCGGGAGGGGCCGGACGTGAGCGTCCACCTGCTCCTGTCGGCCGGGCGCGGCCCGCAGGAGTGCGCCTGGGCGCTGGCCCAGCTGCTGCACCGCCTGGAACGCGACGCCGCCCGGCAGGGCCTGGAAACCCGCCGGGCGCACACCGTCCCCGGCGACCGGCCCGGCACCTACCGGTCGGTCCTCGTCCAGATCGACGGTGACGACTCCGAGACGTTCGCCGCCTCCTGGACCGGAACCCTGTGCTGGCAGGCCCCCAGCCCCTACCGGACCGCCACCGGCCGGAAGAACTGGTACGTCATCGCCCATCCGTGCCAGGTCGACACCCCCCGGACGACGTTCGCCGAAGCCGATGTCGACGTCGTCGCCTGCCGCACCGGCGGCCCCGGCGGCCAGCACCGCAACAAGGCCAGCACCGCCGTACGGGCGACCCACCGGCCCACCGGGACCGTCGTCGTGGTCGACACCGAACGGCAGTTCAGCCTGAACCGCCGCATCGCCATGCGGCTGCTGCGGGAACGTCTGGAACACGGCGACCAGGCGGCCGAGCGCGCCGTCACCACTGCCCGCTGGCGCGTCCACGACGAGCTCGTACGCGGCGACCCCACCCGCACCGAACGCCCGGAACCACCGAACCAGCCGCGCTGACCCGGGGTCCCGGCTTCCCTCAGGCGTGCGCCCGGTGCATCTCCCACGGCGCCTGAGGAAGGACCTCGCCGGTTTCGAGCAGCGACTTGAGGTTGGCCAGGACGGCCGGCCATCCCTGCGCGATCCCGTCGCGCGTCGCCTGGTTGGGCAGGTTCTCGTGGGTCACGGTGAGCCGGACGATGCGGTGCTCCCAGGTCGAGCCCGGCTGCCAGTCCGAGACGTTGGCGTGCGCCCAGTAGCGCGCCGTCAGGTCCGCGTCCGTCAGGGCCCGCCAGACCTGCTCGGCGCTCGCGCGGATGTAGGTGACGGAGACGTAGGTCGGCACCTATTGTCAAAACCGGCTGGTGGAAGCCAGGAGGCTGGACCGGCATCGCCGTCAGGCGAGCACCCGATCCCTGCCGGCGCCCACCGTGACCACGACCAGGTCGGACCGCATCGAGCGCAGGTCGATCCGGTCGTCGAAGCCGCGCCGGTCGATGACCGCCCGGTCCGGGCGTCGAGTGCGAGCACGGTCCGCTCGTCGGCCGCGGCGTAGACGACCCGCCCGTCCGTCAGCACGTCCTGCGACGTCCCGGCCGGACGTTCCAGCGGCCGGCGCCAGGCGAGGCCGCCGTCGGCGACGCGGTAGGCGTGCAGGATCACCAGCATGCCGGGCCGGGCGACGGACAGCGTCCACATCGACCGCCACTCGCCGTCGAGGGTCCGGCCGGCCGCGGCGAACGGCCCGGCGGGCAGGTCCGCCCGCCAGACGACGCGGCCGGTCGGCACGTCGACGAGGGTGACCCGGCCGTCGCGCCAGACGGCCGCCCCGCGCCGGTCGTCGACCCGGACCCAGTCCACGAGGTCGTCGCCCCACAACCGCTGGTACGTCCACCGCCCACCGCCGCCGACCCGTACGGCGGCCACCCCCCGGCGGCTCACGCTCACCGCGACGTCACCGAACAACTCGGCGCCGGACGGGACGTCACCCAGGACGTCGATGGACGGCGTGCCACGCCCCGGCGGCCTCCAGGGCCCCGCCACAGGACCGGCCGTCACCGTGACGACCTCCCCCGGCCATCCCACGGCGGACAGGACGGCGACGCCGACCAGCACCACGACCGCCGCGCGCACCCCCCGCGAACGCTCGGCCATGGCCCCGCATCCTCTCGCACCCCCGGCCCACAAAAGAACTGTAAGCCGAAAAAGCGCCCGTAACCCATAAAACCGTATTCGCGGCGAAATGAACGGGGTGAATGTTGAAGTTCCTCCAGAAATGGCCGCGCTGATGGCGAAACCCGAAGTTCCCGTAAAGAGGGAAGGTCTCATTCGTGGGAGATCGTTTGCTATGTCAATCGGGCTGTTCACAAGTGCGCATGGCTACCTTCGGTATTCGTGAAGATACGATCTGGCCCTACGGGGCCGGTAACCAGCTCATCTGGCCCAAGACGTGCGGCCGTTTCCACAATGCTCCTTCTGAGCGCGGTATCGGTCGCGCTCCAGCCCGCCCAGCCCGCGGCCGCGCAACCGGTGCCGCTGGTCGAGGAGGACTTCACCGGAGCCACCGCGATTCCCGAGTTCATCGGTGTGGGATCGGCCTGTCTGACGGGCGCGCCGGCGGCCCCGCCCGCCGGGCCGGGCGACCATCCGCTCGGAGGTTGTCCCGCCAACGCGGCGGGTCCCGTCCCGCCGACCGGGGGAGCGCCGTTCGGCTACCTCCAGCTCACCAGCGCCGATCTCGACCAGACGGCGGCCGCCCTCTACAACTCGCCGATCCCGGCCGAAGAGGGCCTGGACGTGACGTTCGAGCAGTGGCAGTACGGCAACACCACGGCGGTGCCGGCCGACGGCATCTCCTTCTTCCTGATCAACGGGGAGGCCACGCTGGACCGCCCCGGCGCGTTCGGCGGCAGCCTCGGCTACGCCCAGAAGCTGCCCGACGACGACCCGGCGAACCCGTTCGAGCCCGGGGTCAACCAGGGCTACGTCGGCGTCGGGCTGGACGTCCTCGGCAACTACTTCGGGGACTGGGAGCAGCGCGGCCGCACCTGCGCCGAGCGCTCACCGGCCGGCACGGGGTTCCGCGTCCCGGCTCCGGGCCCGAACATGGTCACGGTGCGCGGCCCGGGGAACGGCACCGCCGGGTACTGCTTCCTGACCGCCACCACCAGCAACTTCACCACCACGGGACCGTGGCCGTCGACGCTGCCGGGCACCCTGCAGGGGCCCACGCGGTCCGTGCCCAGCGACCCGCGGGCGGCACAGGAGGCGCTTGAGGAGTCCAAGCGCACGGTCAACGTCCGGATCACCCCGGCGCCGAACCCTGAGATCACCGTTTCGATCGACTTCAACGACGGCAACGGGATGCAGGAAGTGCTGTCCCTGCCCGCGCCGCAGCCGGTCCCGGAGACGTACAAGTTCGGTTTCGCCGCTTCCACCGGCCTGTTCACCGATGTGCACCTGGTCCGGAACGTGGTCGTGCGTCCGGTGGCCGAGCGTCCGGAGCTGACGCTCACCAAGCGCATCGACGACGACGCCGAGCTGCCCGATCCGGTGCCGGTCGGCACCGAGGTGCCCTACGAGTACGTGGTCACCAACACCGGCAACATGAACATCACCGACCTGGTGGTGGACGACGACGTCGTCGATGAGGTCGTCTGCCCGCGGACCACCTTGAACGTGGGCGAGCGGGTCATCTGCCGCGGCTTCTACACGGTCACGGAGGAGGACGCCGAGCGCGGCTCGGTCACCAACACCGCCGTCGCGACGGGCCGGGCGGACGGGACGGAGGTCACCTCACCGCCGTCCGAGGTGACCATCGGCGTCACGGACGAGCGCGGGATGCTGGAGCTGGAGAAGACCGTCGACGACTCCCGCACCTACCGTCCCGGGGACCGCGTCACCTACCGCTACCTCGTGCGGAACACCTTCGACGAGACCGTGACCGACCTGCGGATCGACGACGACCGGGTGACGGACATCACCTGCGAGACCACCACCCTGGACCCGGGCGACGCCACGACCTGCACGGGCACGTACACGGTCACCGAGGAGGACGCGGCTCGCGGCTCGGTCACCAACACCGCCACCGCGGTGGGCATGGTGGAGGACGTCGAGGTGTCCTCGCCGCCGTCCGAGGCCACGATCGAGGTCGTGGGCGAGCGCGGGAAGCTGCTGCTGGACAAGAGCGTCGACGACACGCGCACGTACCGGCCCGGGGACCGCGTCACCTACCGCTACGTCGTCAGGAACACCTCCGACGAGACCGTGCGGAACCTCAGGATCGACGACAACCGGGTGACGAACATCGTCTGCCGGGCCACCACTCTGGCGCCGGGCGAGAGCACGACCTGCACGGGTATCTTCGTCGTGCCGGGCCGTCCCGGCGGCGGCAAGGACTGCCGCAAGGGCTGCAACTTCACCATCACCAACACGGCCGTGGCCAGGGCGGACGGCCTGACCTCCGCACCGGCGACGGCCAGGATCCGGGTGACGCAGAAGCAGCAGCCGCCGCACCGCCCGTGCCGGCCCTGGAAGAAGAACGACCACTGCCGGCCCGGGAAGAAGCCGCACCACCCCGGCCATGACCACAGGTTCGACCACAAGGTCGACCACAGGTACGACCACGGTCGCCAGTGCCCGCCCGGGATGACGCAGACCTCGAAGTGGGGATGCGCTCCCATCCACGAGGAGAGGACCGAGCAGGACATGGGCCGTCCGATGGACGAGTTCTCCGAGCCTCAGCGCGAGGACGAGATGGAGAACATGGACACGGACAACCCGTACGCGGAGGTGGATGACATGGCGATGCCTTGGGAGACCTCCTACTAGGTCCTCCCGCCTTCCATCCGTGTCGACCTGATGGTCCCTCCCTGCGGGGAGGGACCATCGTGCTGTCCGGCCTCAGGCGGTCAGCCCCAGCCGCCGACCTTCTTGAGGAAGACGACGCCGTCGATCGCGCCGAGCTGGGACGGGTCCAGCGGGAAGTAGGCGAAGTCGTGCGAGACGCGCTTCGCGGGGTCCGTGACGAGGTCGGCCAGGCGGCGGGCGTCGATCACCGAGTGGTCCCCCGGGAGCGCGGACAGGATGCCCTCGACGGTGTCCGGCGGCGGGGTGACGTCGCCGGTGGTGCCGAAGGCCGAGGCCAGGTAGGCGTACCGGTCGCCCAGCCGGGTGGCGGCGATGGCCCCCGCGCTCCACCACTCCAGCCGCTGGTCGCCGAACTGCATGGACGTCCGGTCGCGCTGGAGGTGGAGGTTGGAGGAGAAGACCAGGGCCGGGCCGCGCCGGGCGACGGCCCGCAGGTTGGCCGCCATCATCGCGTCCCGCAGGGCCGACAGCCGGGTCCACCGTTCCGGGGAGGCGTCGGCCATCCAGTGGTGGTAGCGCAGCAGGCCGGTGGCGGTGCGCGCGTACAGCTCCGCCCGTTCCCTGTCCCGCGCGCCGAGCTGCGGGGACTGCGTGTCGAGCAGGGCCGCCAGATCGTCGGCGATCACCCGGAGCCGCTGGGCGTCGGCGGACTGGCCGATCGACTTCGACGGATCCATGGCCGTGGCCTCGTCCGACCATCGCTCGTCCGGGCCCAGCAGCGTGTCGAGGGTCTCCCTGGTGACCACGCTCGTGAGCAGCGGGCCGTCGAGGAGGTCGTACAGGCCGGTGAGCGCCTCGCGCGGGCTCGCCGCCCAGTACTCCAGAGGGCCGTCGACCCCGAAGAAGCGCAGTTTCTCGTCATGCTCCTCGTTGTAGGCGCGCATCCAGCGGACGAGCTCCCGGTTGGCCGCCGAGGCGCCGAAATCGTGGCTGAAGCCGCGTTCCATGACGTCGTCGAGCGTGCCGGCGCCGGTCGTGACGTGGTCGTCCACCAGCAGGCCCTTGAGACAGTCGCTCTCGATGGCGAACGACCGGTACCCCTCGTTCTCGACCAGGTGCCGGAAGATCTCGTTCCGCACCTCGCCCAGTTCCCCCACGAAGTGCCGCGCCTCGCCGAGACCGAGCAGCAGCGGCTCGGCGGGAAGCGACCGCAGGAACGCCGAAACACCCGCGCCGTCCACCGGCCAGGCGATGTCCTTGATGTCCATGCCTTCAACGCTATCGTTGAACTTTCTGTGTAACCTTTGCGCTTCAAAGACGGTTTCCACCGTCTGAAACCCTCAACCGGCCGATTCACTTTGAACAAGTCGTTCAAAACAAACTGTTGACATCAGATTGCATCAGACGGCATTGTTACCTCCATGTCGAGCACTGACCACCCCTTCTCCCCGCCGGACGCCGAGCAGGCGCGCCTTCAGCGGGTGCACGCCTCCCTGTTCCGGATCGCCGAGCGGCATGCCGCCACCGACGAGCAGCGGAGCCGGCAGGCGCACCCGTCGGTCATCGGTCCGCACGAGGCCGTCCGGCTGGTGTCGTTCCTGCTCAGCGGGGCCGCGAAGTTGGACGACGGCGAGCCGGAGGTGGACCAGGCCGACATCACCGCCGCGTTGAGCCTCGTCCCGCTGGTCCGCGGGGAGCTGGACGCGCTGGAGGCCGCGCTGCTGGGCATGGCCCGGGGGCGCGGGATGACCTGGCAGGAGATCGCCTTCGGGCTCGGGCTGGGCACCGCGCAGGCCGCGCGGCAGCGCCACGAACGCCTCACCGAACGGACGGAGACCGCGTCCGACTAGCCGGGCGCTCAGGTGCGGCGCGGGCGGTTCCACCAGAGGGAGAGCGACAGCGCCGCGACGACGAGCAGGGCGCCGGCCCCGGCGAACACGGCGGCCGCGTCCACCCGTTCCCGGACGACGGTGAAGGCGCCGGGAAGGGCGTCGAGGGCGGTTTCGAGCTGGTCGGCGTTCTCGGCGCGGTGGTAGGAGCCGCCGGTCGTCCGGGCGATCTCGCGGAGTGCGGGCTCGTCGATGACCTGGGGGTTGCGACCCCGGTCGAAGCCCCCACCGCCGCCGAACCCGCTTCCCCATCCGCGGAAGCCACGACCGTCGAACTGCGAGTTGTCGCACACCATCGGCGCCGGGTTCGTGGTGCCGAAGCCGATGGTGAACACCCGTACGCGGCGCAGCGCCGCCTCCTGGGCGGCCCGCTGCGGCTCGACGCCCTGGGTGTTGGCGCCGTCGGTGAGCACGACGATGGCGGCGCCCGCGTACCCCGAGCCGGCGGCGGGAGGGGTGGCCGAGGTGGCCGCGACCGACGGGTCCACCTCGGCGATCGCGTCGATCGAGGTGAGCATGGCCTGCCCGATCGCGGTGCCGCGGGCGACGGTGAGCCCGTCCAGCGCCTCGATCAGGGTGTCGGTGTCGTCGGTGGGCGGGACGAGCAGGCCCGCGGTGCCGGCGAAGGTGACCAGGCCGATGCGCGGTCCGCCGCGCTGCGACTCGATGAAGCCGGCGGCGGCCTTCCTGGCGGCGGTGATGCGGTTGGGGTCGACGTCCGTGGAGCACATGGAGCCGGAGGTGTCGAGCGCGAGCAGGATCGTCGTCGACCGCGTCGGCACCGGCACCGACGCCTGCGGCCGCGCCGCCCCGACCGCGAGCAGCGCGAGCCCGGCGACGAAGAGCGCCACCGGGATCCGCCGCGTCCAGCGCGTACGCCCGGGAAGAGCGGCCCGTACGAGCGCGATCGAGGTGACGCGCACGGCGGCCCGCCGCCGGCGGCGGAGCGCCCACCAGCGGATCGCGAAGATCAACGGGATGACCAGCGCGGACAGCAGCGCCCAGGGCCATGACATCGACATTCAGATCACCCGTCCGGACCGCAGCACGGTGAGCGCCGCGCCCGCGGCGAGCAGCACGAGGGCGAGCCCGATCAGCCCGCCGGCGAGGGGCAGCGGCTCGTCGGAGACGGTGAGCCGCAGGTCGATCGTGTCGGCGACGCCGTCGAGCCGCGTGGCGTCGGCGGCCGGATGGTAGCCGCCGCCGGTGGTCCGCGCGATCGTGGTGAGGGTGTCCTCGTCGAGCGCGGTCTGCAGGTGGTAGCCGTCGACCCGCACCGCCGTCCCGGCCGTGGTGCCGATCCCGACGGTGTGGATGCGCACGCCCGCCTTCTGCGCCGCGGCGGCGGCCCGTTCGACGTCGCCGCCCTGGTTCTGGCCGTCGGAGAACATCACGATCGTCGCCGACGGCCAGTAGCCGACGTCGGGCGGCGCGCCGTCGTGGCCGACGACCACCTGCCTGCCGGTGATGGCCGTCAGCGAGGCGGTGATGGCCGCCCCGAGCGAGGTGCCGCCGGTGACCTTCAGCCGGTCGATGGCCTTGAGCGCGACGGAGTGGTCGGCGGCGGGCCGCGCGGTGGTGAGCGCACCCCGTTCGAACGCGACGACCCCGATGTCCACGCTGTCGGGCTGCGCCGACACGAACGCGCGGGCCGCCCGCTGCGCGGCCGCCAGCCTGGTCGGCGCGACGTCGTCGGCGCCCATGCTGTTGGAGACGTCCACGGCGAGGATGACGGTGCCCGCCGTCCGCGGCACCGGCACCATCGCCGCCGGCCCCGCGGTGGCCAGCGCGAGCACGCCGACGCCGGCGACCGTCAGGCCGGTCCCGAGGTACGCCCCGCGCCCGCCCGCCCCGGCGAACCCGGCCGCGGCGAGCGCCGACCTGCGGCGGCGGGCCGAGACGACGGCCGCCCAGGCCAGCGCCGCCGTCACGAGCAACCCGGCGGCCAGCAGCAGCGGGGACGACAGGGTCAGGCGATCACCGATGGTCCCGGTCACGGCGACCGGTCCCCGGTCCGGGCGACGACCTCGACCAGCGCCTCGACCAGGTCACGGTCGGTGCCGACGCGGTGGACCGGCACCCCGGCCCGGCGCATGCCCGCCGCGAGCCGGGCGTCGCGGGCGTCCACGGCCTCGCGGAAGCGGATGCGCAGCAGCGGGTCGGCGGAGTCGACGACGAGTTGCTCGCCGGTCTCGGCGTCCTCGACCACGATCAGCCCGGCCTCGGGCAGCACGTCGTCGGCCGTGTCCACGATCCGCAGGGCGACGACCTCGTGCCGCCGGGCCAGGCGCCGGAGCGAATGTTCCCAGTCGCCGTCGCCGATGAAGTCCGACAGGACGACGACGAGCGAGCGGCGGCGCGCCAGCCGTCCGGCCGCGTCGAGCATCCGGGCCAGGTCGGTGGTGGCGCCGGCGCGCGCGCCGGCGGTGCGGTCCAGCTCGGCGCCGATCCGCAGCGTGTGCCGCCGGGAGGCGCCCGGCGGCACGACGCGCGACATCCCGTTGTCGAACAGCAGCGCGCCGACGCGGTTGCCGCCCCGCCCGAACAGCCGGGCGAGGACGAGCGCCAGCTCGGCCAGCACGTCGTGCTTGCCGCGTCCCGGCCGTCCGGCCGCCATCGAGGCCGAACGGTCGAGCACCAGCCACACGGTCAGCTCGCGGTCCTCGGTGAACACGCGCAGGTGGGGTTCGTCCAGGCGGGCGGTGACGTTCCAGTCGATGTGCCGGGCGTCGTCGCCGCCGGTGTAGGGACGCAGGCCGGTGAAGTCGACGCCGGAGCCGCGGTGGGCGGTGCGGTGGGCGCCCTGGAGGCGGCCGTCCAGCCTGCGGACGACCTTCCACTCCAGGCGGAGCAGCAGTTTCTCGGGGGCGGTGGCCATGACGGCTCAGCGGTTCCGCAGGACGACGTCGGGCGCGCGGACGGCCCCGAGCACCCGGGTGATGATCGTGTCGGCGTCCACGTCGTCGGCCAGGGCCTCGTACGACAGCACCAGACGGTGACGCAGCACGTCGAGGGCCAGTTCGGACAGGTCGTCCGGCAGGACGTAGTCGCGGCCGCGCAGGAAGGCCAGCGCGCGGGCCCCCGTCACGAGCGCGATGGACGCGCGCGGGCTGGCCCCGTACGTGACGTACCGTTCCAGCTCGCCCAGCCCGGCCGTGCCCGGCGAACGGGTCACGGCGACCAGGCGTACGGCGTAGTCGACGATCGACGGATCGACGTACACCTGCCGGGCGCGGGCCCGCATCTCCATCAGCTCGGCGGTCGTGACCGTCGGCTGCGGCGGGTCCGGTGGGCGCAGCGCGCGTTCGACGATCGCCTGTTCCTCGTTCTGGGCGGGGTAGCCGACGACCACCTTCATCATGAACCGGTCGACCTGCGCCTCCGGGAGCGGGTAGGTGCCCTCCGACTCGATCGGGTTCTCCGTGGCCATGACCAGGAACGGCTCCGGCACCTGGAACGTCTCCCGGCCGATCGTCACCTGGTGCTCCTGCATCACCTCCAGCAGGGCGCTCTGCACCTTGGCGGGGGCGCGGTTGATCTCGTCGGCGAGCAGGAGGTTGGTGAACACCGGGCCGAGCTCCGTCCTGAACTCGCCGGAGTGCTGGTGGTAGACCCGCGTGCCCACGAGGTCGGCGGGGACCAGGTCGGGGGTGAACTGGACGCGCTGGAAACCGCCGGTGATCGCCGCCGCCAGGGACCGGACCGCCAAGGTCTTGGCCAGGCCCGGTACGCCTTCCACCAGCAGGTGACCGTCGGCGATCAGGGCCACGGCCATGCGTTCGAGCAGGACGTCCTGGCCGACGATGGTGCGCTTGACCTCGAACAGGACCTGTTCGAGCGGATGAGACGGGGGTGGGGTCATGGTGTCCCTTCTCTCGACGCTACGCGCAAGGTGGGTCAGATCTGTGGTCCGTCGCCCGGCGGTCCGTCGCCTTCGTCACCGCCCAGGGCCACGCCGATCGGCACCGCGAACGCGATGCCCGCGAACGCGTCGTCGCCCCCGGGGTCGGCGATCGAGACGACGATCCCGACGACCAGTCCGCGGGCGTCCAGAAGCGGCCCGCCGGAGCTCCCCGGGTTGACGGAGGCGTCGAACTGGATCAGCCCGTCCAGGCCGCCGTCCTCGGCGGTCCCGCCGGTGGTCCGGTCGAGGCCCGACACCACGCCGGTGGAGACGCTGTAGGTCAGGCCGAGCGGATTGCCGATCGCCACGACCGGCGCCCCGACGTCCACGGCGCCGCCGAGCGTCGCCGGCACGACGATCTCCGGCAGCTTCGCCGGCTTGAGCACGGCGACGTCCCGCTTGGGGTTCGCCGCGGCCACGACGGCCTTGGCCCTGGTCCCGTCGGCGAACGTGAGATCGACGTTCTTCGTGCCCTTGACCACGTGATGCGCCGTCAGGACCGTCCCGTCCTCGGCCGCGATCACCCCCGTGCCGAACGACTTCCCCGCCCGGACGACCACCACCGACGGCCCGACCTTCCGGAAGACGTCCGGCACCGCGGGCGTCGCGCTGGGCGTCGGCGTCACGCCGGGCCTTCCTCCGGCGTTCTCCCTGCCACCACCGCCGCCGCCCAGCCAGTACGCCAGCACCGCCACGACCAGCACCCCGCCCCCGACGACGACCCGCCGAGCGGCCACGGCTCTCCCGGTTCCCCGAGCCTCGGCCGCACCGCCCTCCTGCGGCACGCACTCCATGCCCCCCATACTCATGAATCGCACCGAAAACCGCTATAAAGAAGGACTCGTAAATGACCAACACATTTGCCCGGCCCCGCCGCGGTCTCATCACGGCGATCGTCTCCACCGTGGCGGTGGCGGCCATTTCGGCTGCCACAATTCATGTTCTGTCCGGGCCGAAAAGCGGCGGAAAGCCGGGGGCATCCGTCATCTCGGCTCCGGAACCCGTGGAGAAGGTGTGGCCCGGAGCAGTGCACGTGTTACCGGCCGAATTACCCGACGGCAGAAAGGTCCGGCCACGCCTGATGCTGGACGCCACCAGGCTCCTCCTGACCGCCGCGGCGGGATCGGGAAAGCCCGGCGGCCTCTACGCCTACGACGTGAACACCGCCAAGGCGACCAGGCTCGCCGCCCTCCCCCGCCCCTCCGGCACCACCCTCTTCCCCGACGGCTTCACCGCCGGCCAGGGCCGGATCGCCTGGTGGACGGCGCGCGGGGACGGCGACAGGAGAACCGCCGACCTGTGGACCGTCCCGGCGGACGGCGGCGAACCGCGCCGGCTCACCTCGGCTCCGCTGCCCCCGGCCTCCCCCGCCGGGCGCGTCACGGGCATCGCCATGGGCATCGCCACGGGCATCGTCACGGGCATCGCCGTCACCCCGGACCGCCTCGCCTGGTCGACCGGCGACGACGGCGTCTTCACCGTGGGCCTCGAAGGCGGCCGGCCGCGGCGCGTCGAAGGCACGCGCGGGCAGCACATCCTGAGCTGGCCCTGGATCGGCTCACCCGGGACGTTCGGCGACACCGAGACCCCCTTCCGGTCCGTCACGAACGTCGAGACCGGCGAGAAGCACACCCGGAACGACGTCATGGCCTGCGGCGTCACGATCTGCGTGACCCGTCCGGACCGGACGTCCATCGCCCACGTCCAGGACCGGGACGGGCGAGGACGACGCGACGTGGACGTGTCAGGGGTCGGGCCGCAACCATTACAGCAGGACCGATTTCTCACCGCCCAGCTGCCCGACCGCGCACTGGTCCACGACCTGCGATCAGGCGTCACCGCCGAGCTGCGGGACATCGACCCGCAGGTCCGCTTCAGGGCGCCGGCGGGCAGCGGCCTCGCGGTCTTCCGCCGCGGCGGCGACTTCGTGGTCGTCGACCTCACCGCCGTCCGATGACGGGTGCCCGGCATCGACCGCTTGCGGACACCGCAGGACCGGTCGGTCCCGGTCGGGCCCGTCGCGCCGGCCGCCGCCACGGACGCCTCCTGCACGTGCACCAGCGGCTCCCGCATCCACATCTCCGACCTGATCGACTACGTCAACGGTCAGCGCTGCTGACCTCCCCGCCCGCGCCGGAGGCGGTCACGAGCGTGCGGAGGGTCATCGGCTCGGCCAGGACGAGGGCCAGCACCTGTGCCGCATGGCGGTGATGCGGGGTGGCGAGGTGTTCCAGCCGCGCCCGCGCACTGGCCCACTCCTCGATCACCACCATGCTCGCCGGATGGTTGGGGTCGGCGTAGGCGCGGTAGGCCAGGCAGCCGGGCTCGTCCAGGGACGGTTCGATCATCGCTTCGAGGGCGGTCCGCAGCCGGTCCTCCTGTCCGGGCGCGGCCAGGCACTGGGCCACGACGACGAGCGACATCTCCCGTGCCCTCCTCACGCCTGGGGACGGGCCGGGCCGGCGCCGGCGCCGGAGACGATGATCGCGGCGGCGATCTCCTCCAGGTCCGACGGCGTCAGGTCCACCGCGCCGGCGCCGATCCAGCCGTCCACCTGCTCCGGCTTGCGGGCGCCGACGATGGCCCCGGTGACGCCGGGCCAGGCCAGGACCCAGGCGATGGCCACCTCGGCGACACCGGCGCCGTGCCGCGCGGCGATCGGGCGCAGCGCCTCCGCCAGCCGCAGGTTGGCCGGCAGACCGGTGGTGAAGTCCTCGTGGGCGGCACGCCAGTCGTCGGCGGGCAGGTTCGCGACGCGCTCGGCGGAGAAGGTCCCGGTGAGCAGTCCCGACTGCAGCGGCGAGTACGCGATCACACCCGTGTCGTGGGCGTGCGCCCACGCGATCTCGGCCGCCGCCGACCGGTTGATCGCCGAGAACGGCGGCTGGACGACGTCCACGTGCGCGATCCGCTCCGCGGCCGCCAACTGCTCGGGCGAGTGGTTGGACAGGCCGATCGCGCGTACCTTGCCCTCGGCCTTCAGATCGGCCATGACCTGCCAGTACTCCTCCAGCGGCGTGGCGTTGGGCGAGACCGCGCCGAAGCCGCCGCCGGCGTACTCCAGCGACTCGCCGGTGTCGGGGTAGTGCACCTGGTACAGGTCGATGCGGTCGACGTTCAGGCGGCGCAGCGAGTCCTCAAGCTCGCGGCGGACGCCGGCGGGCTTCATGATCCGGCGCGGGGCCGCCTGCGGGTTCTCGGGGTCCCAGACCAGGCCGGCCTTGGTGAAGACGTACGGGCGGTCGGCGTCGGGCAGGTCGGCGATGGCCTTGCCGACCAGTTCCTCGGAGTGGCCGAGCCCGTACACGGCGGCGGTGTCGATCCAGTTGACGCCGCGGGCGACGGCGTGCCGGATCGCGGCGATCGACTCGGCGTCGTCGGTCGTGCCCCAGCTGAACTTCCAGCCCGGCCCCGACACCGCCCAGGAGCCGAAGCCCAGGCGGGTGACGTCCATGCCGGTGGTGCCCAAAGGCCGGGTCGGCAGGTGGGTGGTGCTCATGTCGTGGTGCTCCCTGTGAGATCGAGGTGACCGGGTCGTCCCGTACGGACGTCCGGTGCACCCCACTTTGCTGCGCCGCCCCCGGCCCACCCAGTGCCCGCCGGTGCCTGGGCACGGCATGACCAGGCTCACGAACGCGCCGGGCGGCCATACTGCTCTCATGGCACTGGACAGACGTGCAGAACTGGGCGAATTCCTTCGATCGCGTCGCGCCCGGCTGCGTCCCGAGGAGCTCGGCCTCCCCGAGTACGGCAGCCGCAGGCGCGTTCCCGGCCTGCGCAGGGAGGAGCTGGCCCAGCTCGCCGGGGTGAGCGTGGACCATTACGTCCGGCTGGAGCAGGGCCGTACCCTGCACTTCTCCGAGGCGGTCCTGGACGCCGTCGCCCGCGCCCTGCGCCTGGACGACGTCGAGCGCGAGCACCTTCACCGCCTGGCCCGCCCCTGGAACGAGACCGATCACGCCACGCCCCCGCTGCAACGCGTCCGGCCCGGCCTCCAGCGCCTGCTGGACTCGTCGGCCGACGTGCCCGCCTACGTCGTCGGCCGCGACACCGACGTGCTGGCCTGGAACCACCTCGCGGCGGCGCTGATCACCGACTTCGGCGCGCTGCCGCCCCGGCAGCGCAACCTGGCCCGCCTGGTGTTCCTGGACGAGGGCATGCGCGACCTGTACGCCGACTGGCCCGCCAAGGCCGCCGACGTGGTCGCCTACCTGCGCCTCGACGCGGGCCGCCACCCCGGGGACCCGCGGACGGCGGCCCTGGTGGAGGAGCTGTCCGCGGCCTGCCCGGAGTTCCGCGAGCTCTGGGCCGAACACCGGCTCAAGGACAAGACCCACGGACGTTACGTCTACCAGCACCCGGTGGTCGGCAGGCTCGACCTCGGCTTCGAGACCCTCCGCCTTCCCGACGACCCCGACCAGGCGTTGATCGCCCACACCGCCGAGGAAGGCTCCCCCACCCAGACCGCCCTCCGCCTCCTGTCCACCTGGACCCGCCCCGCCTTCCTCGACGTCGCCAGGCCGGGAACCTCCGGGGAGGACGGGGCGTTGGCCGGGTAACCCTGAAGTGACGTCTTCTGCGAGGTCACTGCGATGCCGAACATCACCGGGAATCCACCTCTTCGTCTCGCCGCGTCCGAGCGGCCGCCGTCCGAGCTGCCCGGCGGGCCCACGATCGTGTTGTTGCACGGGCTGGGGTGCGAGCGGGGGCAGTTCGTCCGGCAGTGGCAGGGGCTCAGGCCGGAGCTGGGGTTGCTGGGGCTCGATCTTCCTGGGCACGGCGGGTCGCCCGGGCTGGCGGGCGGCGCGTACTCGGTCGGGGCCATGGCGGAGGCCGTCGCGGGTGAGCTGCGCGCGCGGGGGCTGAGCGGGGTCGTCCTGGCCGGTCACAGCGCCGGGGGCCTGATCGCGGCGATGATCGCCGCGACCCGGCCCGAGCTCGTCTCCGGCGTCGTGGTGCTGGACAGCAACTTCGCGGTCACCGCCGCCGGCAGGCGGGCGAACGCGGCCCGGGCGCGCGAGTCCGAGGCGGGCGACTGGCGCGGCCACTACCTGGCCACCATGAGCGACGCCTGGGGGCCCGACGGCGGCCACGACGGGCGCGCGGAGGTCTTCCGGGCGCTGGAACGCACCCCCGAGCAGGTCGTACGGCCCCTGTGGCACGACATCCTGCGGTACGACCCCACGGACCTGTGCAGACGCTGCCCGGTGCCGATGCTCTACGTACGCAGCCGCCGGGACACCGACCTCGCGGTCCTGCGCTCGCTGAACCCGCTGATCTCCGTGGTGGACCTGCGACCGCGCTGCCTGGGGCACTGGCCGCAGCTCCAGTGTCCGGACGTGGTCAACGACGTGATCCACGCTTTCGTGGCCGAGCTGACCGAGGAGGCCTGATGGACGTCTCAGTGCTGATCAATGTCGGGGCCGTGATCGTCTCCATCTCGGCGGTGGTGGCCTCCTCGCGCATCGCGCGCAACCAGTTCAGGGCGCAGCGGCACGGCAACCACGTCGAACCGCTGATCGACCTGCTCAAGGAGTTCCGGTCGCTGGAGTTCCACCGCAGCTACGCCTTCATCCGCGACGAGCTGCCCAAACTCCCCAGCGACAAGGGCATCTCGGGCCTGGACGACGACGTGCAGCGCAAGATCTACGACATCGGCTACTTCTTCCAGCTCTACGCGATCCTGGCCCACCTCGACATCATCGACAAGCAGTTCGTGAGCTCCCTGCTGCACCGCCGGTACGTCGAGATGTGGCACGCGCTCGGGCCGTTCGTGCGCCGGGAACGCGAGCTCCAGAGCCTGCCCGAGGGGACGATACTCAACATCTTCGAGCACTTCGCCGCCGACCTCGCCGCGCGCCCGCCGGCGACCATGCGGACCCTGCTCACCCAGGGACGGGCCCGCGCACGCTAGGAGTCGCCCCTCTCCAGCAGGCGGTCGAGCCTGATGGCCAGGTCGAGGGTCTCGCAGCGCAGGAGGTCGAGCCGGCGGCGGATCTTCGACCGGACCGCCTGGAAGTGTTCGTCGGTCTGCCCGTGGAGGCCGAGCAGCTCGTCGGTCAGGGCCGTCACGTCCTGGCCCACCTCGCTCCGGGTCTCGGCGAGGTCGGCCCTCATCTCGGCGAAGGCGAGCACCGCCTCCGAACAGTCGGCCTCGGCGCACAGCGTCGCCTCCAGCGCCTGGACGCGAAGCTTGATGTCCAGGATCTCCGCCTCTACATCCACTTACTCCTACCTTCACCGGTAGTAGGTAGGGAACCGGCCCGGTGGAGGAGGGCGGCCGGGTCCCACTTGCTGTAAGCACATGGTGGCAACCCGTGTATACCCGACACGACGGCCGGCAAGCAACGGGTGCGGGGTCCCGGAGGGGCTCAGCCTGGCGCCGCGACGGCCTCAGGCTGAGCCTGGAGCGGAGCCGGTCAGGATCCGATCGGGCCTGCGTCGAACGCCGACGCGCCCTGCGGGCAGCCGGGAACCGGGCCCTTGCAGCAGCGCGACCGGTCGGCGGTGAAATGGTCGTTCATGTGGCGTCGGAGGGCTGCCAGCTCGTCGCCGAGGGCGGCGAAGTCCTGTCGCATCTCCGTCCGGATGTCGGCGATGTCGGCCTGCATCCGCGTGATGCCGGTCGTGGTCGCCGTGAGGTCGCCGGTGGGCCTGCCTGCCTTGAGCTTCCGCAGGCGCAACAGCAACCTGAGGATCTGTGTTTCTAGGTCCACACATTCCTGCCTTTGCGCAGCTTGGAAGGGGCCCACACCGGACGGGCGGGCGGGAGCCCCAGGGATGAGAAAACGGTGACACACTGCTCGGCCACGTGGGGATGATCACGATTTCGCCGGGTGGAGTTCCATTACACCGGCGCCCAAGTTTCTTTTCTGCCAGCGGATATTGGCCACCGAAAGTGACAGACCGAAACAGGTCCAGCCCGGAGGAACGCGGCTAGAGACGGCGCACCGCCCTCACGAACACACCGCCCCGCCCGCACGGGCGCACCGCCACCAGCCCGCATGGGCGCACCGCCACCAGCCCGCATGGGCGCACCGCCACCAGCCCGCATGGGCACACCGCCCTGCCCGCACGGGCGCACCGTCCCGCCCTCACGGGTGCGCCCGCCGGCCTCTCCCGTATGCCTACCAGGAGCCGACATATCCCTATAAAACGCGACTCCTCCGCTCAGCGGCCTCCCACCAGCCCATCCTCCGGAAAAATCTTCTGGCGCATTTCACGGCAAATCCCCAGATCAGGGACCGACAACAATGCGAATTTCCCTACACGCCCACCCTGGATCAAGCATCCTGAGCATGTCATCACGCTCCCCCACACCCCCCGTTTTAAGGAGCCTCCGTGACCCGGTTCGCCGTCGACCACACCCGCCACGCGCTCATCGCCACATGGGGTACGGGGATCGGCGACATCGCCACCACCGTGGCGGAAGAAGTGCCATCGAGCCCGGACACCCTCCGCCTGGCCACCAGCCTCACGGAGCTGTCCCACGCCTGCTGGCGCTGCTACACCCATCCGTCCAGCGCCGCCGACCAGCACGGCCCGAACAGCGTCGGCTGGCAGCGCCAGGCCGAGCGCGACGCGTTCGCCTCGGTCATCCCGGCCCTGCTGGCGCCCGTCCGGCCGGCCAACGGCGCGCTGACGCTCTACTCCACGCGGGTGGAGGAGGTCGCCCATCGCGTCGGCCGTACGCTGGCCACGATCAACCTCGCCCGGCTGTCCGGCCGTGTCGCCACCGACGTCACCGCGGAGCTGGCCGCCATCGAGAACGCCGAGCTCGGCGACCTGACCGCGCGCGCCCAGCAGGCCGTCATGCTCAGCCGGGAGGACGCCTCGCCCCTTCAGGTGGCCCAGGCCGACAGCCTGCTGCACCAGCATCCGTTCGGCACGGAGGCGCTGTTCACGAAGATCGACCCGACGGCGGCCGCGATCGCGGCGGCCCACTGGCTCTACGCCGCCGCGACCGTCAGCGCCCGCCACACCGGCCTGCACCCGATGCAGACGATCTCCGAGGTCGACAACATCAAGGCCCCCGCCCAGGAGAGCCTCACCGAGGTCATCTCCGCGATGAGCGGCGGCGGCTCGCCCCGGCACGCGGTCATGCCCATGATCCGCAACGCCCTGCACGTCGCCGAGGGCCACCTCTACGGCGTCACCGAGGCCAAGCACCGCATCGGCGTGGCCGAGGAGCTGATCGCCCAGGCCCGCACCGACCATCCCGAGCTCGGCCTCGGCCCCAGCACGGTCTATCTGCCCATCACCCCGCTCAACCCCGGCCGCCCGGCCCTCGACCTGCTGGAGAACCTCCTCTACGGCATCCGCAGCTGCTGGCTGACCTTCTCCCAGCACGCGGACACCGCGCCCGGCCGGGAGCCCAGCCGTACGCGACGCCACCACCGCCACACGGAGGTGTTCTTCACCGAGGTGCGCAAGAGGGCGGCCTCGAACCGTTCGCGCCTGCTGTAGGCGGCGCGGCATTCGCGGCTGTGACCACTGGAGGTGGCGGGCGCCCGTTCTTCTGTGACGGGTCTTCATGGTCGGCGCGCTGCTGGCGCTCTCCGTCGTCGTGGGCGTGGGCGTGGCCTGGCTGGCGCTGACGGTCACCGCGCCGGCCGCCATGATCGTGGCGGTGACGAAGGCGTACCAGGACGTGGCGTGGCGGCGGGCGCGCGCGGAAGAACAGGCGGACGGCTGAGGGACCTCCGGCCCGGACCGTGCGGATGTGTCAGCGACGGCCGTCGGGGCAGAAACGGGCCACTTGAAATTGGGTAGGTTCCCGGACGGACCTCAGGGAGGGGGGCCGATGCGGCGCAGTGGCGGAGAGCTGATGCTGGGCGGCATGCTGTCCGCCAACCATCTGACCGCGATGGAGGACCTGCCGCACATGGTCGCCCGGCACGCCGCGATGGCGGGCTTCTCCGACACCGTGGTCTACGTCACCGACCTGCAACAACAGCAGCTCATCCCGATCCCGCATCCGCAGGACGTGTCCGGCGAGCCGCCGGCGGTCCTGCGGATCGACGGCACGCTCGCCGGTGTCGCCTTCCGCAACGCCGAGGTCGTCCGGGTGCCCGGCGGTGCGACCAGGCTGTGGCTGCCGCTCCTCGACGGCACCGAACGCATGGGCGTGCTCGGGGTGACGGTGCAGGAGGACGATGAGGTGGCCGAGTGGCGGGCCAAGCAGCTCGCGTCGCTGGTCGCGCTGCTGGTGATCAGCAAGCGCCCGCACAGCGACTCCTACTCGCGGCTGGTCCGCGCCCAGCCGATGACCCTGTCGGCCGAGGTGCTGCTGCCCCTGCTGCCGCCCGGGACGTTCGCCAACGACGAGGTGGTCGTCAGCGCCGTGCTGGAACCCGCGTACGAGGTGGGCGGCGACGCCTTCGACTACGCCATCGCCGGCGACACGCTGCACGTGTCGATCTTCGACTCGATGGGCCACGACACCTCCGCCGGGCTGACGGCCACCATCGCCGTCGGGGCGAGCCGGAACAGCCGGCGGCAGGGCGCCGATCTCGTCGGCACGGCCCAGGCGATCGACGCCGCCATCGCCGAGCAGTTCACCGGCCGCTTCACCACCGGCATCCTGGCCGAGCTCAACCTGCGCACCGGCTGGCTGACCTGGGTGAACCGGGGGCATCATCCGCCGCTCGTGGTCCGCGAGGGCCAGCAGGTCGCCACGCTGTCCGGCGAGCCCGACCCGCCGATGGGCTTCTCGCTGCAGCCGTGCACCGGGGAGCTTCAGTACCAGATCCAGCCCGGCGACCGGCTGCTGTTCTACACCGACGGGATCATCGAGGCGCAGAGCCCGGACGGCGAGCTGTTCGGGCTGGAGCGCTTCATCGACTTCATCCTCCGGCAGGAGGCCGACGGCCTGTCGGCCCCCGAGACGCTGCGCCGGCTGGTGCAGGCCATTCTGGAGCACCAGCACGGGCGGCTCCAGGACGACGCGACCGTGCTCATGGTGGAGTGGCGCAGCAGCAGGCACCAGCGGCTCATCATGTGAGGCCGTCAGGTGTCGCCGACGGCGACGAACCCGCTGTCGGGGCGGTAGTTGGGCGACTGGTGGCGGAAGTAGGTGTTGTAGACCTGGCAGTAGCGGCCGCCACGGGCCAGCAGTTCGGCGTGGCCGCCTTCCTCCACGATCTGCCCGTGGTCGAGCACGATGATCCGGTCGACGTGCTCGATCGTGGACAGCCGATGGGCGATGACGATCGAGGTGCGGCCGGCCAGCACCACGTCGAGCCCCTCCTGGATCTGGGCCTCGGTCAGCGGGTCGACGCTGGCGGTGGCCTCGTCGAGGACGACGATCGCCGGGTCCTGGATGAGCAGGCGGGCCAGCGCGACGAGCTGCCGCTGGCCCATGGACAGGGCCCGGCCGTGCTCGCCCACGTCGGTGAGCAGGCCGTCGGGCAGGGCCTCGATCCAGTCGCCGCCGCCGACCGCGGCCGCCGCGGCCAGCACCTCGTCGTCGCCCGCCGTGGGCCGCGGGTAGCGGATGTTGTCGGCGACCGTGCCGCTGAACAGGAACGGCGCCTGCGGCACCGCGCCGATCTGCCGCCGGTAGGCGCCGAGGTCGAGTGAGCGGATGTCGTGGCCGTCGATCTGCAGGCGGCCTTCCTGGAACTCGTAGAACCTCGTGATCAGCTTGCTCAGCGTGGACTTCCCGGCGCCGGTGTGGCCGACCAGCGCGACGGTCTCGCCCGCCTCGATGACCAGGTCGAAGTTCCGCAGGACGGGGTGGGCCGCGTCGTAGCCGAAGGTGACGTCGTCGAACTCGATGCGCCCGGCCAGCCTGCCGGGGTCGGCCGAGCCCGTCTGCACGACCCGGGGCGGGGCGTCGATCAGGGCGAAGACCCGCTCGGAGGCCGACAGGCCCTGCTGGAACTGCGACCAGAAGGCGGCGATCGAGGTCAGCGGCATCCAGAAGAGCGAGACGCCCTGCAGGAACAGGTACCAGTCGCCCGCCGACAGGCCGTGGCCCAGCACCGACGTGCCGCCGAGCTGGACCAGCGCGACCGTCGCGAGCCCGGCCACGAGGAACAGCAGGGGGAAGATGGCCGAGAAGACGAAGCCCTGCCGCAGCGTCACCCGGTAGCTCTGCTCGTTGATGGGCCGGAACTCGTCGTAGACCTGCCGCTCCTGGCGGAAGTTCTTGGCGACGGCGATGCCGCCCATGGTCTCCTGGAGGTTGGCGTTGACCCGGCCCAGCGAGCGCTGGGCGCGGCGCGTGCTGGACCTGGCCAGCCGCCGGAACACCAGCGCGAGGCCCATCACGATCGGCGCCACCAGCAGGGTCAGCAACGCCAGCTCGACACTGCGCAGGAACAGCAGGACGGTGACGAAGCCCACCATCAGCACCTGGCTGATCAGGTCCATCGTCAGGGTGGAGACCGTGGCGAAGTCGTCGGTGTCGGAGGTGACGCGGCTGACGATGCGGCCCGAGGGGGTCTCGTCGTAGAACGACAGGTCGCGCTGGAGCACGGCGTCGAAGGCGTCCTCGCGCAGGCGGAGCACGACGTCGCCGGTCACCCGCGCGCTGTACCACTGGCGGACGAAGTTGAAGGCCCAGCTCAGCGCTCCGGCGAGCAGGATGCCGACGACGAGGAACGGGCCGACGTGGCCGATCGTGCCGTCCTGGATGGCGTCGACGCCTTGGCTGGCCAGCAGCGGCAGGACCGCCTGCGCCGCCGAGACCAGCACGATCATGGTCGCCACCAGGAGCATCGCGCCCAGCTTGGGGCGGAAGTAGGCGAGGATCCGGCGCATCAGGTCGCGGTCGTCGTAGCTGCGGTCGTAGTCTTCGGCGTCGAGGCCGTCCATGATGAAGCCCATCAGTGGACCCTTTCCTGCTCGTCGAGCGCGCCCTCACCGACCGGGACCTCGTCGTAGTGGGAGAAGATGCGGCGGTAGAGGGGGCTGCCGGCGATCAGCTCGTCGTGGGTGCCGAAGCCGGCCACCTCGCCGCGCCGCAGCAGCAGGATCTTGTCGGCCCAGCGGATCTGGGAGAGCCGGTGGGTGATCAGCAGGGTCGTGCGCCCTTCCTGGATGCGGCCGATGGCCTGCTGGATCCGGTCTTCCGTGGCGGAGTCGATGGCGCTGGTGGAGTCGTCGAGGACGAGGATCGCCGGGTCGGTCAGCAGCGCCCGCGCGATGGCCAGCCGCTGGCGCTGGCCGCCGGACAGCGTGAGGCCGCGCTCGCCGATGACGGTGTCGTAGCCGTCGTCGAGCTCGGCCACGAACTCGGCGGCCTGCGCGTCCTCCGCCGCCCTGACCACGGCCGCGCGGTCGGCCCGCTGGCCGAGGCCGAAGGCGATGTTCTCGGCCACGGACCGCGAGAACAGCACGATGTCCTGCTCGATGGTGGAGATCTGGGAGCGCAGCGAGTCGAGGTCCCACTCGCGGACGTCGACGCCGTCGACCAGGATGCGGCCCGAGGTGACGTCGTAGATGCGGGGCACCAGCTTCGTCAGCGTGCTCTTGCCCGCCCCGGTCTCGCCGACGATCGCCACCGTCTCGCCCGGCCGCACGGTGAACGACACCCCCCGCAGGACGGGCTCGCCCGAGCCGTAGCCGAACGTGACGTCGTCGAAGACGATCTCACCCTCGACGGACGCGGCGTGGCCGGCGGACGGCTGCGCCAGCTCGGTCTCGGCGTTGACGATGTCGAGGATGCGGCGGGAGGACACGATGCCGATCTGCACCAGCGAGAACGTGAAGATCGAGATCTGGGTCGGGAAGCCGAGCATGCCCATCAGCCCCATGAAGGCCACCAGGTCGCCGATCGTGATCGCGCCGGCGGCCTGGAGCTGGAGCCCGTGCCACAGCGCCCCGGCCATGGCGGCCGCGAACAGCAACGTGGGCAGGTAACGGGCCTGGACGAGGCCGTTGCGCACGAAGGAGTCGCGGTAGCGCCGGGCGTGGGCGCGGAAGCGCAGCCGCTCCTGCTCCTCCTGCGCGGTGACCTTGATCACCTCGATGCCGCGCACCGCCTGGCTCAGCCCGGCGTTGAGGTCGCCGAACTCGTCGCGCATGCGGGTGGCGACCGGGTTGAGCTGCCCCATGTAGTGGCGCAGCGCGAACGCGAACGTGACCGCGAACACCACGGGCACCAGCAGCAGCCTGGGGTCGATCGCGGCGATGAAGAACAGGGGCACCAGGCCGGTGAGCCCGGAGTCGACGATCAGGTCGACCCCCGGGCTGATCATGATGGAGAGCTGGCGGATGTCGTTGGCCGCCCGCGCCATCAGGTCGCCCACCCGCTGCCGGTTGTGGAAGGTCTGGCTCTTGCCGAGCAGGCCGACGTAGAGCTCGTCGCGGGCGTCGCGCTCAAGCCGCTTGGCCAGGGTCTCGCTGCTCAGCCTGGCGACGAGGTCGAGCAGGCCGCGGGCCGACACCACCGCCAGCAGCGACAGGGCGACCAGGCCCAGCGCGGCGGCGGGCTCGCCCCGGCCGCCCAGCACCGCGTCGAAGGCCGCGCCGGTGAGCTGCGGAACCAGCGCGTTGAGCACCACCATCACCAGCGAACCGCCGAGGAAGCCGGTCAGGGGGAGCGGGTGGTGGCGCAGGTGGGACCAGAGCCAGCGGACCGGCCCCCGCCGGTTGTAGCGGGGGCCGCCTTCGACGGAGAACTCCGAACTGCCGGTGGTCACGGTGAAACCCCTTGGCCGAGGGCGGGTGGACGTCGGACCCGTTTGTATCACCGGCCACCGACAGAATCCCACGCGTTTTCCGGCCACCCGATGCAGGCAAAGAGCAGGCAACGTCACGCAATGAAACAGTAGCCTTACGCACCGTGGACTCTTTCCTCCATCAGGCGGACCTGCTGCCGCCAGTGACCCTCCAGCCACCGGTGCGCCTCCTCCCGGCCGACGACCTCGCGGCCGTGGTGCGGGCTACGCCGATCGTCCACGACCTGCTCCGACTCGCCTCCGCCGCCGGTGATCCCGGGGCGGCGCGGCCGGAGTCCGGGCGGTTGTGGAGCGTGGCGGAGGACAGCAGGCTCATCGACGTGCGCGACGGGGCCGCCACGGCCGGCCCGGCGGTCGAGACCCTGACCTCGGGGCCCGCCGACGACGTGCTGGACACGTGGGGCGACATCCTCTACTCGCTGTTCTCCCCCGAGGCCGACGCGGCGGCGCTCGACGCCGGCACGAGCACCCTGCTGATGCTGCTCAGCCACCGCGACGCCCTGCTGCTGACGGAGATCCCCGAACTGACCGACGAGGCGGCCGACGAGCTGGCCTGGCTGCGGCTGATCCGGCGCGAGGGCTCGTCGGTGTCGCTGACCCCGCTCGGCACGTGGAGCGCGCTCGACCTGTTCAAGACCCTCATCGGCCAGGACATCCCGGTCCACGGCGGCACGGCCGGCGTCGACGCCCCCACGCTGCTGCGGGCGCTGCGCACGTACGACGACGAGGAGCGCGCCGAGGAGGTGCGCGTCTGGCTGGGCGGCCGGGATCCGGCGCGGGCCGCCGAGGAGATCGCCGGCGTCCTGCTCGACGTCAGCCCGCTGAGCCGGGCCGTCGGCCTGACCGTGCTGCTGGAGGACCTCGGCGGGCCGGGCCTGGAGATCGCCGCCGCGCTGCGCGAGGTGCCCCGGCTGGGGGCGCTCATCCGGGCACGCGAGAAGGAGGACCACGGCCTCCCGCCCGCCCCTGTGGACGTGGCCTGGGTGTACGCCGACATGACCGTGGCCGCCATGGAGATCGGCGGGCCGGCCGAGTCGGTGCTCCAGCTCTCCGGCAACCTCGACGTCGAGGACGTGCTGAGCATGCTCGGCATGATGACGTGCAGCGACCATCCCTACACCACCCCGATGCTGCGCTTCCTCATCGAGCACCATCCGGCGCCCCGGGTCGCCTCGGCCGCGCGCCTGACGTTGCAGCGCTGGCGCGGGGTGCACGTACGGCCGCCGGGTGAGCGCGGGCGTCTGCCCAGGAAGCCCCGCAAGCCGCGCAAGCAGGCGGGCGCACAGAAACGACGGCGGCGCTGACACGCCGGATGGGACGGGCAGACAGGTGCGGGGTCAGAGTTTGAGTGCGGCGCCGATGCGTTCGGCCCACTGCCATGGGGCGTCCGTGCCGCCGGGCAGGGCGTTGTAGTACTCCCAGCCGCTCACCCCGCCCATCCCCGGATGCCGGTACAGCAGCTCGGCGACGGTGGCGGCCAGGCGGTCGACCTCGACGTAGCCGCAGCCCGCGTTGTCGGGGCTGGTGACCGCGCCGGCCACCAGCTTGGCCGCCGGCACCTGCCCCTCGGCGAGCACGGCGTCGTAGTCGCACGGGTCGGCCAGGCTCCTCGGGCCGCCGTACATCGGCAGGTTGAGCCAGGCGAGGTCAGCGCCCCGGTCGCGGAAGACCTGGTCGTGGTCGACGCCGGTGGACGGGGTGAGCGCGAGGAGGAAGGCGGGGCCGAAGTCGGCGCGCAGCCGGTCGAGGAGGCGTGCGAGGCCGGACGGTGACACGGGCTCGGTCAGATGGAGGTCCGCGCCGTCGAGGCGGCGGCGGGCGAGAAGGCGGCGCAGGGGCGGGTAGCAGGTCTCGAAGGCGTCGTCGAGCCGGGCGAGATCGTCGATCATGGCCAGGGCGCGTACGCCGTACACCTGGGCGACCTGCACGTCGTCCCACATCTGGGCCAGGTCCGGGGAGTCGGGCGAGGCGCCGTTGAGCCGGACGACGCCGTCCTCGCCGGTCCGCACGGTGGCGACGACCAGGTGGGTGAGGCCGGTACGCCGTTCGATCAGGGGCAGCGGGGAGACGTAGAGGCCGCAGTCGCAGTGGGTCCGGTAGTACATCACCAGGCGGGGTGTGTGCTGGGGCAATGCACGTCCTCCGTGAAGAATGAGGTGATACTTCACCATGTTCCGCACGATGGGTAAGATTAAAACTACGATCAGTTAATTTTACCCGGCCCCGGGCCGGAGGCGGGTGATCAGCGGCCCGCCCGCGGCAGGCGCACCGGTTCCTTCGCGGCCGTGCCCAAGGGCAGCATGACCTCGACCCGCGTCCCGGCGTCCGGCCCGCTGTTGACGACGCAGATGCCGCCGAGCTCGGCCGCCCGTTCCCGCATCGAGCCGAGCCCCACCCCCGCGCTGTACGACGCGGGCAGCCCCCGGCCGTCGTCGGAGACCATCACGCGGAGCACCGAGTCCCGCTGGAGCACGATGCGGGCGCGGGAGGCCCTGGCGTGCCGCCGGATGTTGGTCAGCGCCTCCTGGACGATCCGGTAGACGGCCACCTCGACGGCGGCGGGCAGGTCGGCCATGCTCCCCTCGACCTCCACCTCGATCTCGGTGTCCGGGGACGACTGCCCGGCCAGCTCGCGGACCGCCCTGGCCAGGCCGAGGTCGTCGAGCGCGGGCGGGCGCAGGCCGTACACCAGCTCGCGGATGTCGTCGGTGACCGCGCCCATGCCGGTGTGCAGCTCGCGCAGCAGCTCGTCGGCGGCGTCGGGGGACTTCTTCAGGCTCATCCTGGCCATGTTGATGGTCATGGCCATGGCCGAGAGGGTCTGGCCGAGCCCGTCGTGCAGGTCGCGGCGCAGGCGGCGGCGCTCCTCCTCCCTGGCGGTCAGGATGCGTTCCCTGGACCGCTGGAGGTCGGCGGCCATGCGCACGGCGTGCGCCACGTCGGCGGCGTACGGGGTGAGCGTGGCGAGCACGCGCTCGTTGTGCGCCGCCGGGAATCGGCGCGGGCCGGGCGGCCCGACGAACAGGCGGCCGACGCGTTCGCCGTGCCACACCAGCGGCACCTGGCGGGGCTCGGAGCCGACCCGGCCGCTCTCGACGTACCGCGGCTCGCCGTCGGCGACCTCCACGGCCACGCCCTCGACCGCCAGCCCGTCGCGCAGCACGCTCACCACGGACGTCAGCGCCTTGGCCGGGTCGCCGCGCCGGACGGCCTGGGTCAGGCGTTCGGCCAGCACGGCGGGGTCGCCGACGCTGCCGTACAGCAGGCGGTCGACGGCGCGTTGCAGCACCCGCCGCAGCGGCTGGAAGAACGCGCCCGCGAACAGGGCGGCGGCGACGCCGGCGATCTCGTCGTAACCGGAGACCACGAGGCTGGACAGCGCGCCCGCGCCGAAGTAGACCGCGCTCACCACGGCCACCAGCCCGGCCGCGACGAAGGCCCGGCTGATCACCGTGTCGATGCCGTAGAGCCGGTAGCGGGTCACCGAGAACGCGACGGCGACCGGGATGAGCGCCGCCCACCCGACGCTCGTCCACAGGAACGCCGGCTCGAACGCGGCCGCGATCAGGAACACGACATAGCCCGCGAACGCGAACAGCGGCCACCCGATCTGCCGCCTGCCCACCGGGTCGGCCCGGCGCAGCCGGAGCGCCAGAGAGAGCGCCGTCAGCGCCATCGCGACATAGATGCCGGTCCAGGCGACCGTGGAGACGGCCTCCAGGTACGGCCCGAGCGCGCGGATCTGGACCGGATTGGGGATGACGGCCGGGTACGGATAGCTCCCGGCCGGCGGGTCGGGCCGGAACACCGCGCGGGTCAGGTCGAGCCCGAGCGAGAACGCGCCCAGCAGCAGCACCCAGCGCCAGCGCGGCGAGGGCAGCCGTCCGTCGGGCGAGTAGAGCGGCAGCAGCATGGTGAGCGTCAGCCCGCACACCGCCCAGCCCACCTGCGCGGGGAAGCGCAGGAACCCGGCCGTGACCAGGTCGCCGTCGGCGGCCAGCCGGAACATCAGCGCGCTGGACAGGTCGCTGACGGCGGCGGCGAGCCCGCCCGCGACCATCAGCCAGGCCATGTTCAGCCGGGGCCGGTGGAAGATCAGGAACGCGCCGACCGCCGGGAAGGTCAGGGCGGCGGCCGTCTGGGGCGTGGCGGTCCGCAGCGGGATCCACGCCTCCGGCAGGTGGGCGAAGACGAGCAGCGCGGCGACCGTGAGGACCGGGGACGCCACCCCCATGACGACCGCCGCGATCCGCGCGAGCCTGGCGCCCCGACCTGCGGAGCCACGCCCGCGCTCGGTTCCGGGGCCGTCGGCAGGCCCGACCTCTTCGGCGATCTCGGTGAACCCGGTCATCTCATCACCGCCTTCCCCAACACTTGAACAGGATTATGGCCCCTTTTACTGGGATAATCCGCCCGTTGTGTCCGGGCCGTTACCGTGCGACGCCCGCCCTGTACCTCACGGGGCCAGGACAGGCCTCAACCTACTCGACGTCGCCGCATGGTTTCCTGGACGCATGCCCGAACCTGATCTCCTGATCGACGGCGGCGACAAGATGTGCGTCCAACTGCTCATCGAGCTGCGCGGGCACGTGCTGCGCGCCGGTCCCGGCGCCGTGATCCACCTGATCGCCACCGACCCCGCCGCGCCCTACGACCTGCCCGCCTGGTGCCACCTGACCGGCCACGCCTACCTCGGGCCGGTGCCCGGCGCCGAGCGCCCGACGTACGCGCTGCGGGTCGCGGACGCCGCCAGGCAGACCGAGCCCACCCGTCCCTGGCACGCGGCCTAGCGACGGCGGCGGCGAGCGGACCCGTCAGCGGAAGGAGCGGCGGTAGGCGGCCGGGGTGGTGCGCAGGGCGGTGTGGAAGCGGCGCCGGAGGTTGACGGCCGAGGAGAGGCCGACGCGGGTGGCGATGGTCTCGACCGGCAGGTCGGTCTCCTCCAGCAGGGCCCGGGTGGCGGCCAGCCGGCGTTCCAGCAGCCAGCGGGCGGGCGGCACGCCGAGCTGGTCGGCGAACTGGCGGGTCAGCGTACGGGTCGAGACCCCCGAGTAGGCGGCCATGTCCTCCACGCTGACCTGGTCGGGCAGCCGGCCGAGGAGCCATTCGAGCAGCGGGGCCAGGGAGTCCGGCATGGGCCCCGCCGTGGGCAGCGGCGGGTACTGGCGCTGGCAGCCCTCGCGGTGCGGACCGGCGGCGAGCTGGCGGCCGATGCGCATGGCGTGGGCCGCGCCGTGGTCCTGGAGGACCTGGTGCAGGCAGAGGTCGAGGGTGGCGGCCGAGGCCCCGGCGGTGGCGACGTCGCCGTGGTCGACGTAGATGACGGTGTCGTCGGGGATGACGAGGGGGTGGCGGGCGGCCAGCTCGCCGGACAGCTCCCAGTGGACTGACGCGCGGCGGCCGTCCAGGAGGCCCAGGGCGGCGGGGATGAAGATCCCGGCGCAGACGGCGACGATCCGGGCGCCCCGGGCATGGGCTCGGGACACCGCGTCGAGCACGGCCGGCGAAGGGACGAGGGTCCAGCCCGCGACGATCACGGTGTCGGCGTCGTCGATGGCTTCGAGGCCGCTGTCCACCTGTATGGGGACGCCGAGCGTGGTGGGCAGCGAGCCGGGATGCTCGGCGCACAGACGGAAGCTGTAGTGCTGGGGGATGTCGGAGCCCTGGTAGCCGAAGACCGCCGAGGCGGAGGTGACGGGATAGAGCTCCTGGTGCGGCGCGACCAGGGCGACCACGCGATGCGGGCTCGGCGGGGCCGGGGGCGTCTCCGGGCAGTCCAGGACCATGGCGCAAATGTACCCAATGATGTCATTTGGGACACCAGTGCTTTGAACTGGAAAAATCCAGAATTGGGCCTCATGTGGACGAGGAGTTTCGCCCTGTACTTCGGAGCCCGCACGATCTCGCTGCTCGGCGACGCGATGATGCCCGTGGCCTCGGCGCTGGCGATCGGCAAAGTCTACGGGATCGCCGGCGTCGGCTTCGTGCTCGCGCTGTGGACCGCGTCGGCCGTGCTGGTCATGTTGTTCGGCGGGGTGGTCGCCGACCGGATCGGGCCCCGGCGCCTGATGATCGGCGCGGACGTGGTCAGGATCGTCACCCAGGGCGTCGTGGCCGTCGCCTTCCTCGACGGCGCTCCGCCGTTCGTCCTGCTGCTGGCGATGGCGTGCCTGTCGGGCATGGCCGCCGGGGTGTTCGAGCCGTGCGTCAACGGCATGGTCCCGCTGGTCGCCGAGGATCCGCAGCGGGCCAACGCGACGCTGAAGATCGCCGAAGCGGTCACCCAGCTCGCCGGGCCCGCGCTGGCCGGGATCCTCATCGTGGTCACCGGGCCGGTCTTCGTCTACACCGTGGACGCCGCGACGTTCCTGGTCAGCGCGGTGTGCCTGCTGCTGGTCCGGGTCGCCGTGCCGAAGCCGGAGCCGTCCGACGTGCTGAGCGACCTGCGCCGGGGCTGGGAGGAGTTCAAGGCCAGGAACTGGATGTGGTCGGTCATCCTGGTCTGGGTGTTCTGGGGCGTCCTGGTGGTGGGGCCGTACGTGCCGCTGTCGTCCCAGGTCATCGGGGCCGACTACGGGTGGGTGATGGCGGCGCTCGGCCTCGGGACCGTGCTCGGCGGGCTGGTGGCGATCAGGCTGAGGCCGCGCAGGCCGCTGGCGGCGGGAGCGGTGGCGCTGATCGGGTACGTCCCCGTGCCGCTGTCGGTCGCGCTCGGACTGCCGCTGCCGCTGCTGATGGCCGGGCACCTGATCGGGGGGTGCGCGATGGCGTTCTGGTCGGTGATGTGGTCGACCACCGTGCAGACGCAGGTCGCCCCGGACGTGATGAACCGGGTCAACGCCTACCAGGTGGCGGGGTCGGTCGCGGGCATGGCGGTCGGGCAGGCGCTGGCCGGCCCGGTCACCGCGCTGGTCGAGCCGCGTGACTTCATGCTGGTGTCGGCCGTGGTGACGGTCGGCGTGGTGACGGCGCTGCTGGTGATCGGGCCGGTCCGGCGGCTGGGCCGGAGGTCGCCGCTCTCCGAGGGCGGGCCGGTCACGGTCGCGGCGTAGTTCGTCCGCATGCGGGCGGCGGGCAGGTTCGAGGTCCGCGGCGTCGGCGGCCGGTGCGAGCGCCCACGGCACGTGCCGCGGGCCGGGGCGTGCGGCTGGCAGACCGCCCGCCCCCCGTCCGCGGCACGTGCCGTCCCCTCCTGTTCGCGGCACGCGACGTGGGAGCCGCCCCAGCGTCCCCAGCGCTCAGGACGACTCCACCGGGTAAGAGCACAAAGGAGTCCGCATCAGTACATCCCCACCCGAAGTTCTTCTTGACAAATATTTTTGTCGGTGACTATCGTGGGCCTCACGAAACGGAGGAACACCATGAGCAGCATGATCAACTCCGCGGACGGCACCCCCATCGCGTACGAACGCGCAGGTCAGGGCCCGGCGGTCATCCTCGTGGACGGCGCACTCAGCTTCCGCGGCTCCAGCATCAACGGCGGCCTCGCCGAGGCGCTCGCCCCCGACTTCACGGTCTACACCTACGACCGGCGCGGCCGGGGCGAGAGCGGCGACACCACCCCGACCACCCCGCAGCGGGAATTCGAGGACCTGGCCGCGCTCGCCGAGGCGGCCGGCGGCCCGATCCGCCTGTACGGCACCTCGTCCGGCGCCGCGCTCGCCCTGGCCGCGGTCGCGAACGGCCTGCCCGTCGAGCGCCTGGCCCTGTACGAGCCGCCGTTCATCGTCGACGGCACCCGGCCCTCGCTCGGCGACGACTACGTACGGCGGCTGGAGGCGCTGGTGGCCGCCGACCGACGGGCCGAGGCGGTCAAGCTGTTCATGCGCGAGGGCGTCGGCCTGCCGGGGTTCGTGGTGGCGATGATGCGGTTCATGCCCGCGTGGGCCAAGCTCAAGGCCGTGGCCCACACCCTGCCGTACGACACCGCGCTCGTCGCCCCCTACCAGCGGGGAGAGTCGTTGCCCGAGGAGGCGTGGGCGTCGGTGACCGTACCGACGCTCGTCGCCGACGGCGGGAAGAGCCCGCAGTGGATGCGCAACTCCGTCGGCGCGCTGGCGAAGGCGCTGCCCGCGGCCGACTACCGCACGCTCGACGGGCAGACCCACATCGTCAAGCCGGAGGCGCTGGCGCCGGTGCTCAAGGAGTTCTTCGCCTGAGGTCCACCGCCACGGGGGCCCGTCCGGGCTGGTTCGAGGGCTCGGTCAGGCGAAGGCGGCGGCGAGCCAGCGGGTCCAGGCGGCCTCCAGGGCCGCGCCGTCCACCGGCGTGTACGCGTGGTGCTCCACCACCGCCATGCCCCGCCCCTGGACGAACATGTACAGACCGTCGTCCGTACGGACCGCCACGAAGGTGCCGGGGGCGGTCACCCACTCCACGACGCCCTGCTCCGGCGCCCGCCCCTCGATCGCGACCGTCACCTTCTCCCCCGCCGCCGGACGTCCGGCGAGGCCGAGGGCGGTCTCCAGCGCGGCCCAGAACTCCTCCTCGGACGCGCGCGGGGCGACCAGGAACAGGTTGTGGGTGGAGATCCTGCCGGGGAAGTGCCTGAGGTAGACGGCCAGCTTGTACAGGTACTGGAGGTCGCCGCGCTCAAGGTCGTCGTACTCGGACTCCCAGTCGTCGCCGAGGAAGCCGCTGTGGACGAAACGGAGCACCGTGCCGGCCGAACCGCGGCCTTCCAGCAGGTACTCGAAGGCCATGAACGTGCCGTCGGGGTTCTCCACGCCCCGGTAGGCCAGGCGTTCGCCAGGCTCCCAGGCGGTCACCACGGTCTCGGTGGGGACGTCGGCGCCGAAGGTCTGCGTGCCCCTGCCGCCCTCACGGGGTTCGAGCTCGGTACGGCCCATGAACCACGAGTCGATGCCGGGTCCCTCCGCGATGGCCCGCCAGACGACGTCCGGGGCTGCGTCCAGGGGGATCTCGTGGCGGATCTCGAACTCGTGCGGCATGACTGTCTCCCTGTCACGGCCTCGGGCAGTGCGGCCGAGGATCGCACCGACAATATCGCTTGTCAAGCCGACTCGTCTTGTCGGTAGTGCGTCTCGGGGAAAGCTGGTCGTCCGGCGGGGGACGCCCTTGCGAGTGAGGGGCCTCCCTCTTGAGAGCGAGGCGCGGGATCGCCCGTCCCGGTGATCACATTCGGAGCGGAAAACCGCAGGATAAGTGCATCGCCCCACCCGCTGAGGAGAACCCGATGAACACCCGGATCGCCTTCGTCGCCGCCCCGCTGCTCGTCCTGGCGTACGGCCTCATCCGAATCGCCGACGGCTTCGACGGAACCCGAGGGCCCGGACTGGCCTGGACAACCGGCCATCTCGCGTTTCTTGCCGCTCTCGTCCTGTTCATCGTGATATTTCGGGAAATGTGGCGGATGCTGGACCGCAACCGCATCGCCACCACCAGCCTCGTGGTCGGTCTGGTGGGCATCGCGTGCGCGTCCGCGCAGTTCGTGATCGACATCGCCGTCGGGTTCATGTCCGCCGACCACGACGCGATGTCCCCGCTGTTCGACCAGGTCCAGGCGATCCCGGGAGTGTCGCTCGCGGTCTACCAGGTCGGGCCGATGTTGTTCTACATCGCCCAGCTCGCCCTGGTCATCCAGCTCGCCGCGCGCCGTCAGCTCAAGCTCTGGACGCCCGTCCTCGTCATGCTCGACTTCGCCATCCCGATCATCGAGAAGGACCTCATCCCGCTCGGCGCCCTGTGCATGCTGGTGTCGTTCTGGCCGCTGGCCCGGCGCCAGGTCCAGCCCGCCGCCCGGCGCACGCTCGTCCATGCGTGAGGAACAATGGGATCCTGTGTCCGATTTGACGCTGGTCGACGTCCTTCGCCGTAGGCTTCGAGCGCTCCCCCACCTCTGGGTGGACGGGGCGCTCGCCCTGTTGATCGCCGTCGTCCAGGCATGGCCGCTGATCTCCAGTCATGACCCGTACGGCGGCAGGTGGGACGCGTGGGGGTACGTGGTCGCGATCGGCGCCTCGCTCCCCGTCGTCTGGCGGCGCAGGTGGCCGGTGACCATGCTGATCGTCAGCCTGCTCGTGGGCGCGCTCTACGACTTCTCCGACAACGTCGCCCGCCAGCCCATCTGGTACGGCGCCCTCGTCATCTTCTACACGGTCGCCGCCTACTCCCCCCGCCTGCCCCGGGTCGTCATGCTCGTCGTGACCCTCGTCGGCGGCCTGTCCTCCGTCGGCTCGTGGGAGACCGCGATGCGCGGGGTCGCCCTGTTCTCCGCCGCGTACGCCATCGGCCGGGCGGCGGCCACGTCCCGCGCCCATGCCGCCGAGCTGGCCGAGCGCGCGGCCCGGCTCGAAAGGGAGCGTCAGTTGGAAGCCGAGCGCGCGGCCGAACGCGAGCGGGCCAGGATCGCCCGCGACATGCACGACATCCTGGCCCATGCGGTCAGCCTCATGGTGGTCCAGGCCGAGGCGGGGCCCGTGGTGGTGCGCAGCAACCCGGCCAGGGCCGAGGCCGCCTTCGACGCCATCGCCGCGGCGGGCCGGGACGCGATGGTGCAGCTCCGCCGTATGCTCGGCGTACTGAAGGAGGACGAGCCCGAGGCGCCGAGGGCGCCGCAGCCGACCCTCGCGGACCTGCCCACGCTGGCCGGCCAGGTGGCGGGGACCGGCCTGGAGGTGAACTTCGCCGAGGTCGGCGAGCCGCGCCCGATCGGGCCCGACAGCGCGCTGGCCGCCTACCGGATCACGCAGGAAGCGCTCACCAACATCGTCAAGCACTCCGGCGCCGACCGCGCCGAGATCCGGCTCACCTGGGAGGACGACCACCTCATGATCGACGTCACGGACAACGGGCGCGGCGGCGGCCCCGCGCTGCCCTCGGGTGGCAACGGGCTGATCGGCATGCGCGAGCGGGCGGCGGCCTGCGGCGGCAGCGTGACCGCCGGCCCGCGCGCCGACGGCCCCGGCTTCGCCGTGTCGGCGCGGCTGCCGCTGGAGGCCGGCCGATGAGCGTGCGCGTCGTGGTGGCCGACGACCAGGAGCTGGTCAGGGGCGGGTTCGCGATGATCCTCGACGCCCAGCCCGACATCTCGGTGGTGGCCGAGGCGAGCGACGGGATCGAGGCCGTGGCCGCCGTACGGGCCCACGAGCCCGATGTCCTGCTGCTCGACATCCGCATGCCCAGGATGGACGGCATCGAGGCGGCCAGGATCGTGTGCGCCGAGACCGGCTGCCGGGTGCTGATCCTGACCACGTTCGACCTGGACGACTACGTGTTCGACGCGCTGCGGGCGGGCGCCAGCGGCTTCCTGCTGAAGGACGTGCGGCGCGACGACCTGGTGACCGCGGTCCGCGTCGTGGCGGCGGGCGAGTCGCTGCTCGCGCCCACGGTGACCCGGAGACTGATCGCCGAGTTCACCTCCCGCCCCGCGGCCGCGGCCACCCCCGCCCGGACGCTGGAGTCGCTGACCGCCCGCGAGCGCGAGACGTTGCAGCTGATCGCGCGCGGGCTGTCCAACGCGGAGATCGCCGAGAGCATGGTGGTCAGCGAGCACACCGTGAAGACGCACGTCAGCAACGTGCTGAGCAAACTGGGCCTGCGGGACCGCGTGCAGGCCGTGATCGCCGCCTACGAGTCGGGGCTGACCGTTCCCGGGGCGTAACGGGAGGATCAGGCGGGTAAGCGGCCCATATGACTGAGGGTTTCGACACGGACACGCTCTGGCAGGAGTTCCATCGGGTGGTCAACATGAACTCCGAGGAGCTGCGCGGCTACCTGCTCGCCGACGCCTCGGACGAGGAGGGCTTCCCTCCCGACCCCGACATGGGCATCGACGAGCTGGGCCGGGGCGTGCTGCACGTCCTGAGCAAGCGGAAGGGCGACCTGACCAAGACCGACCTGGACGTGATGCGCCAGGTGGTCGAGCTGGTCGAGACCATGGGCGACCGGACGGACGACGACTCGCGGCGCGAGCTCATGTCCGTCGGGCACGACCCGCTCAGGGCATAACCTCCGAATTCAACAAATGGTGGATGTGGGGCGACGCAAAGTGATGAAATGTGCGAAGCAGACTTCGTCCGAGGAGATCCGTTGAGAGACAACCTCGACCTCGCCGCGAGCGCCCAGCAGCTGGCCGACGCCGCCCCGACGGGATCGATCGATCGCGCCGCGGCGTCGTCCGTGGCCATCACGCTGGCCACGACGCGTGACATCACCGACGCGCGGCAGGCCCTCGACGGGTTGTCCCCGGCGGAGGTGCGCCAGGCCGCGCTCGACCTCTTCGACCAGCTCGCGGCCGGCTGAGCCACACCGCTCGGCCTCTTCGACCGGCTCTTTCGGCGGGCTGAGCCACACCGCGCGCCCTTGCCCGAGCTGCTCGAACGCGGTGCGTGCGGGCTCCGCGCCGGAAACCGGTCGTGGGCGGGCGCGGTCGCGGGCCGTCCGTGCCGGCCTGCCCGGTGCCGCCGGTGCGTACGGTGGGGGCATGCGGATCGGGGTTCTGGGGCCGCTCCAGGTGGCTGGGGCCGAGATCGGCGGCGCCCGCGTACGCGCCCTGTTCGTCCGCCTGGCGCTCGACCCCGGCCGGGTGGTGACCGCCGACCGGCTGATCGACGACCTGTGGCCCGGCGAGCCGCCCGCGCATCCGGCGGCGGCGCTGCAGTCCCTGGTGTCGCGGGCTCGCCGGCAGGCGCCGGGGCTGATCTCCTCGCACCCGGCCGGCTACCTGCTGGACGTGCCGCCCGGCGAGGTGGACGCGTCGGCGTTCGAGCGGCTGGTGCGGGCCGGTGACCCGCGCGGCGCGCTGGCGCTGTGGCGCGGGCCCGCGCTGGCGGACGCGGCCGGCCTGCAGTTCGCCGCCGCCCCGGCCGCCCGCCTGGAGGAACTACGCCTCACCGCCCTCGCCACCGCGATGGCCGCCGACCTGTCAGCCGACCCGGCGGCCGGGAGACCCGGGCCCGGGGTCGTGGCGGAGTTGGAGGGGCTGGTGGCCGAGTTGGAGGGGCTGGTGGCGGCGCATCGGCTGCGGGAGCCGTTCCACGCCCTGCTCATGCGGGCGCTGGTGGCGCGCGGGCGGCGGGGCGAGGCGCTGGAGGTCTTCGAGCGGATCAGGGCCGACCTGGCCGACGAGCTGGGCGTCGATCCCGGCCCCGAGCTGCGCGCGGCCCACATGGCGGCGTTGCGCGACCCGGCCCCCGCGCCGAGGGGCAACCTGCCCGCCCGGCTCACCGGCTTCGTCGGCCGGAAGGGCGACGTCGCCCGGCTGCGCGCACTGCTGGACGGCCAGGACGAGCGGCTGGTCACGCTCGTCGGCCCCGGCGGCGTGGGCAAGACCCGCCTGGCGCTGGAGACCGCCTCGGGGCTCGACGTGCCGGACGGGGTGTGGCTGGTCGAGCTGGCCTCCGCCACCGGCGTGCGGGCCGCGGTGGAGAGCATGCTGAGGACGACCGACGTGGTCCGCACGCTGCGCGGCACGTCGCCGCTCATCGTGCTGGACAACTGCGAGCACGTCGTCGAGGAGGCCGCCCTGGTCGCGCGGTGGCTGCTGTCGGAGGTGGCCGGGCTGCGCGTCCTGGCGACCAGCCGGGAGCCACTCGACGTCCCCGGCGAGAACCTGCACCCCGTCCTCCCGCTGCCCGAGGCCGCCGAGCTGTTCCTGGCGCGGGCCGCGGCGGCCAGGCCCGGCCTGGAGGTGGGCGCGGCGGACGCCGAGCGCATCTGCCGCGAGCTCGACGGCATCCCGCTGGCGATCGAGCTGGCCGCCGCCCGGCTGCGCACGATGCCGGTGTCCGTGCTGGTCCGGCAGCTCGGTGACCGGCTGACCTTCCGCGGCGGCCGCACGTCGGAGCCGCGTCACCGTACGCTGCGCGACGTCATCGACTGGAGCTGGAACCTGCTGTCCGCGTCCGAGCGCGAGCTGCTGCGCGGGCTGACGGTCTTCTCCGGCGGCGCGACGTACGAGGCCGTCGCGGAGGTGTGCGGCGGCGACCCGGACGACCTCGCCTCACTCGTGGACAAGTCGCTCGTGTCGGTCTCCGGCGACCGCTACTCGATGCTGGCCACCATCAGGCAGTACGCCGCCGCCGACCTGCCCGCGCTCCGGCAGGCCCACGCCCACTACTACACCCGGCTGGCCGAGGACGCCGAGCCCCTCCTGCGTACCGGCGAGCAGCTCGCCTGGCTGGAGGTGCTGGACGCCGAGCAGGACAACCTCGACGCCGCGCTGCGCCACTCCGACGACCCGCTCAGGCTGATCCTGCCCCGGTTCTGGCCGTGGATCATGCGTGGACGGCGGCGTGAGATGAGCGAGCGGGCGGCGGCCGTGCTGCGCCGGGTCGGCGACGTGCCGCCGCCGGGGCGCGAGCTGGCGCACGGGCTGTGCCGGGTGCTGACGGGCGGCGAGCCGACCCCGGCGGTGCTGGGCTCCGGCCATCCCGCCGCGCTCAACTTCTGGGCCATGAGCGGCGCGCGACGTCCGCCCGCCGAAGTCGTCGAGCTGACCGAGGACACCGTCGAGCGCCTGCGCGACTCCCCCGACCTGTGGACGCGCTCGGCCGCGCTGCTGCTCGGCGGCATCGTCCGGTTCGAGTACGGCACGGTCGCGGGCGCCGAGGACCTGCTCGGCCCGGCCCTCGACGGCTTCCGCCGCACCGGCGACCGCTGGGGCCAGTGGGCCTCGCTCTACTGGCTGTCGCTGGTCGCCGAGAACCGGGGCGACTTCGCCGCCGCGCTGGCCCGCGCCGAGGAGCCCGGACGCCTGGCCGAGGAGCTGTCGGGCCTGGACGCGCCGCTCGGCCCGATGACGTACCTGCTCCGGCTCGGGCAGCTCAAGGCGCGGGCGGGCGACCACGAGGGGGCCGCGGTCACGCTGGAGGAGGCGTGGCGGTCGGCGCTGCGGGCCGAGGACGCGGTGACCCAGGCCAGGGTTCTGCACGCCCGCGCCGAGCTGGCCCGGCGCACCGGCGACCGGACCGGGGCGGCCCGGCTGCTCGACCGCGCGCTGGCGCTCGGCAGCGGGGAGGGGCCCGCGCAGTTCAGGGCGTTCATGCACGTCGAGCTGGCCCGCGTGGCCGCGCCGGAGCCGTCGCTGCGCACCGCCCTGGAGCTGATGGAGACCTGCGGCGACCGGACGGCCCGCGCGGCCGTGCTCGAAAGCGCGGCCGAGCACCTGCCGCCCCGGGCGGCGGCCGAACTGCTGGGCGCCGCCCGCGCGCTGCGCGGCATCGACGGCTCCGCCGATCCCCTCGTCGTCGCCCTCGACGGGCGGTGCCGCTCCGCGCTCGGCGCCGACGCCTTCCACGAGGCCCTGACCAGGGGAGCCGCGCTGCCGGACCCCGAACGGCACGCGCTGTTCCTGCTGGGCTGAGCCCGTCGCGTGCGCGGCACGGGGTGTCGCACCATATGGTCTGGGGAGAGGCCACGGAACCGACGACGAGCCCCCTTCTCCACCGCTCCCCGGATGACCACGGAACACCTTCCGGTTTTGCGGTGGATACGCCAGGGTTGTGGCAACTTTCCACCGCAATGTGAGGAGATCTGTGGCCAGTCCTAGTGTGGTCGACACCCGGGGCAGTGACTTCGCCCGACTAGCCCGCCGAATCTCGGACGCCGGTCTCCTCGACCGGCGTCCCGTTTATTACGCGGTGCGGCTCAGCATCGTCGTCGCCGCGTATCTTGGCTGCTGGGCGCTGTTCGCCTGGGTGGGCGACTCGTGGTGGCAGCTCCTCGTCGCGGTCGCGCTGGCCGTGGTCTTCGCCCAGTTCGGTTTCGTCTCCCACGACCTGGGCCACCGCCAGGTGTTCAGGACGCGGCGGCCGAGCGACGTGACCGGTCTCCTCCTCGGGAACCTCGGCATCGGCCTGGGCTGGGGGTGGTGGACCACCAAGCACAACCGCCACCACGCCAACCCCAACCACGAGGACCACGACCCGGACGTCTCGCCCGCCGTCCTCGTCTGGTCGGACGACCAGGCGGCGCGGAGCGTCGGCCTGCCCCGTTTCGTCGCCAAGTACCAGGCGTTCTGGTTCTTCCCGCTGCTCACCCTTGAGGCCTGGCACCTGCACGTGGCCAGCTTCAAGGCGCTGCTCGCACCGTCGGCCAAGCGGCCGTGGGCGGAGCTGGCGCTGCTGACCGGCCACTTCGTGCTCTACTTCGGCGCGGTCTTCACCGTGCTGCCGTTCGGCAAGGCCCTGGTGTTCCTGGTCGTGCATCAGGGGCTGTTCGGCCTCTACCTGGGGTCGACGTTCGCGCCCAACCACAAGGGCATGCCCGTCCTCACCAAGGACGACAAGCTGGACTTCCTTCGCAAGCAGGTGCTGACCTCCCGCAACGTCAGGGGCGGCCTGTTCACCGATGTGGCGCTCGGCCAGCTCAACTACCAGATCGAGCACCACCTGTTCCCGAACATGCCCGCGCCCAACCTGCGCAAGGCGCAGCCCATCGTCGAGAGCTACTGCGCCGAGGTCGGCGTCAGCTACCTGCAGACCGGGCTCGTCGCCTCCTACGGCCAGGCCCTGCGCCACCTCCACGAGGTGGGCGCCCCGCTGCGCCGCTGAGCCTCAGCCCTCCTCCTCGACCCGTCTCTCCAGGTCGGCACGGCGTCGTTCGAGGTCGGCGATCAGTTCGGACTGCTCGTCGGCCTGGGCGATCATGGCCGAGGTCTCGATCTGGTCGGTCGCGCCGATGTCGCCCACCTGGTCGCGCAACTCCTGGTTCTCCGCCTTAAGCCGGGCCAGGTCCTCTTCGACCTGCCGGAGCTCATCCTTAGTCGTCATCCCGCTCAACTACCCCATGACCCGCATGACCATACAAAATGGAGCACATGCGCAGATTGCAGGCGAGCACCACGGTGTCCCTCTTGGTGGTCGCCGTCGCGCTCGCCGGCACTGTGGTCGCCGCGTTCCGGAGCGTGCAGCCTCCCAACGTCCTCGACGTGGTGCTGCCGATCGTGTCGTGCGGCGCGCTGATGCTGCGGCGGCGCCTCCCCGTCGCGTCGCTGATCGTGGTCGTCGCGGCGGTGTCCGTCTACTACCCGCTCGCCCGGCTCGACGGGCCGCTGATCGTGCTGGTGTTCGTGGCCCTGTACACCGCCGCCGACCAGGGCCGGCTGGTCGCGGCGATCGCCACCGGGGCCGCCGTCCTGCTGGCCATGGGGTTCGGCGAGGCCCACGGGGTCAGGCACGTGGACGACAGCATGTTCGGCGCGATCACCGGCTGGGTGGTGGCCGCGATCGCGTTCGGCGGGGTCACCAGGAACCGCCGGGCGTACCTGCTGGAGGCGCAGCAGCGCGCGCTGGACGCCGAGCGCTCCAAGGAGGAGGAGGCCAGGCGGCGCGAGAGCGAGGAACGGCTGCGCATCGCCAGGGAGCTGCACGACGTGCTCGGGCACAACATCTCCATGATCAACGTGCAGGCGTCGGCCGCGCTGCACGGGCTCGCCAGGCGCCCGGAGAAGGCCGAGGCCGCGCTGCGGACCATCAAGGAGACCAGCAAGGAGACGTTGCGCGAGCTGCGCACCACGCTCGGGGTGCTGCGCCAAGTGGACGAGGACGCGCCGACCGCCCCCGCGGGCAGTCTCACGCGGCTGCCGGACCTGGTCGCGGCGTCGGGGCTGGAGGTGGCCACCGAGCTGTCCGGCCCGCTGGACGACGTGCCGACCGAGGTCGACCTGGCCGCCGCGCGCATCATCAGGGAGTCGCTGACCAACGTCGCCCGCCATTCCGGCACGACGAAGGCCACCCTCGCGGTCAGCAACTCATCCGGAAATATCCTGATCCGGGTCGATGACGACGGCCCGGGTGTCACATACACCGAAGGCAGCGGCTTCGGCCTGCAGGGCATGCGCGAGCGCGCCACCGCGCTCGGCGGCGACCTGGAGGCCGGCCCGCGCCCCGAGGGCGGCTTCCGCGTCGTCGCCCGCCTGCCACTGAACGGAGCCCGATGATCCGCGTACTGCTCGCCGACGACCAGACCCTGGTACGCGCCGGGTTCCGGTCCATACTGTCCGACGAGGACGACATCGAGGTCGTCGGCGAGGCCGGCACCGGCGCGGCGGCCGTGGCGGGCGCCCACGAGCACCGGCCCGACGTCGTGCTCATGGACATCCGCATGCCCGAGCTCGACGGCCTGGAGGCCACCCGGCGCATCGCGGGCGACCCGCGGCTCGACGGCGTCAAGGTCATCATCCTGACCACCTTCGACCTCGACGACTACGTCTACGGCGCGCTGCGCGCGGGCGCGGGCGGGTTCCTGGTCAAGGACACCGAGCCGGCCGAGCTGATTCACGCGGTCAGGGTCGTGGCCAGGGGCGACGCGCTGATCTCGCCGTCGGTGACGCGGCGGCTGATCGCGGAGTTCGCGGGCCGGGTCAAGCGGCCGGAGCCGGGCCCCGAGCTCAACGCGCTCACCGAGCGGGAGCGGGAGGTCATGGGCCTGGTGGCGGCCGGGCTGTCCAACGACGAGATCGCCGCCCGGCTCGTGCTCAGCCCCGCCACGGCGAAGACGCACGTCAGCCGCATCATGACCAAGCTCGCCGTGCGCGACAGGGCCCAGCTCGTGGTGCTCGCCTACGAGGCCGGGATGATCACCCCGGGCTGGCTTACAACTTGAGTCGTACGTCCAAAGTGATCTTCCGCCCGGGGTTGTACGCCGGATTGCAGACCCCGGCATGACGCGGCGGAGCACGACGTAACGCCAAGCTTTCCGGCATGGACACCGTGGACCTCGCCCGCCTGCAGTTCGCGTTCACCGCGGGCGCGCACTTCCTCTTCGTCGCGCTGACGCTCGGCCTGGCGACGCTGGTGGCCGTCGTCCAGACCCGGGCCACCTTCAGCGGCGACCCCGTCCACCTGCGGATGACGAGGTTCTGGGGGCAGCTCTACATCATCAACTACGCCATGGGCATCGTCACCGGCCTGGTCATGGAGTTCCAGCTCGGCCTGTCGTGGAGCGGGCTGACCGACTACGCGGGCAACGTCTTCGGCGCCTCGCTGGCGATCGAGACGCTGGTGGCCTTCTTCGTCGAGGCCACGTTCCTGGGCCTGTGGATCTTCGGCTGGAACCGGCTGAACCGCTGGGCGCACCTGGCGCTGATCTGGGTCGTCACGCTGACCGCGTACGCGTCGGCGTTCTGGATCATGATCTCCAACGGCTTCCTGCAGAACCCGGTCGGCTACGCCCTCGACGGCGGCAGGCTGCGGCTCACGGACTTCGGCGCGATGGTCGCCAACCCGGCCGCGCAGATCGCGTTCGGGCACGTCATGGGCGGCGCGATGATCGTCGGCGGGTTCTTCATGGCCGGGGTGAGCGCCTACCACCTGCGCAGGCGCACGGCCGAGCAGGCCCTGTTCAGGAAGTCGCTGCGCATCGGCGTCGGCGTCGCGCTGCCGGCCTCGTTCTTCACGGTGACGTTCGGCGGGCTCGGGTTCCAGACCCTGCAGCCGTCCAAGGCCGCGGCCTGGACCGGCCAGGCCGACCGGCTGGCCGCCGTGCAGGCGGACATGGCGGCCCGGTTCGGGCCGGGCGACTACCTGCCCGCGACCGGCTGGGTGCAGGGGGCCGGCATCACGATGATGATCCTCTGGGTGGTGATGACGATCGTGGCGGGGCTGAGCCTGCTGCTGATGTTCTTCCCGCCGGTCGTGCGCGGGTTCCGGGCCTGGCACTGGCTGCTGACGCTGATGATCCCCGTGCCGTTCGTCACCATGCTCGCCGGGTGGACGTTCCGGGAGATGGGCCGCCAGCCGTGGGTGGTCTACGGGCTGCTGAAGACGTCCGACGCCATGTCGCCGGTGACGGCGGGCCAGATGCGGTTGTCGCTGACGGCGTTCGTGACGGTGTTCACGGTGCTGATCGCGGTCAACTACTGGCTGCTGGCCAGGGCGGCCCGGCGCGGGCCCGACGCGGTCGCGCTCGGCGCCCTCCCGACCGAGACGCCGGTCCCGGTCCCCGCCTTCTGACCGGTCCCCGCCTTCCAGCCCGTCCCCGCCTTCGCCCCTCCCCTCCTCGCCTTCTAGGAAGCGAACATGGAAATCTTCGTCCTGGCCTTCTTCGCGCTCGGCTATCTCGTGCTGGGCGGGGCCGACATCGGGGTCGGCATGGCGCTGCCGTACCTCGGGCGGTCGGCGGGCGAGCGGCGCGAGGTGATCGCCGCGATCGCGCCGTTCTTCCTCGGCAACGAGGTGTGGCTGGTGGCCTCGGCCGGGGTGATCGCCGGGCTCTTCCCCGAGTTGGAGGGCCACCTCCTGAGCGGCAACTACGTGGTGGTCGTCGCGCTGCTCGTCTCGTGGGTGGTCCGGGACATGGGCCTGTGGCTGCGGGGGCGGGTGCCCGGCGCGCGGTGGCAGGCGTTCTGGGACGGCGGGATCGTGGCCGGGAGCTGGGGGCTGGCGCTGAGCTGGGGGCTGCTGCTCGCCGAAGTGCTGCTCGGCATGCGCGGCCCGCTCGTGCTGCTGGCCGCGCTGGTGGTGGCGGCGCTGTTCGCGGTGCACGGGCTGGCGTTCGCGGCGCTGCGGCTGCGCGGATCGCTGCGGGAGCGGGCCGGGCTGCTGTCCGGCGAGGCCGGCGAGGGCCGCACGTACGCGCTGACGGCCGGCGCGATGCTGATGGTCGGGGTGCTGGCCGGGCTGCGGCTGCCGCTGACGGCGGGGTCGTCGGGCGCGTTGCTGACGCCGGTGATCCTCGTCCTGATCCCGCTGCTGGTGGCCTCGCAGGGGTGGGTGTGGTGGACGTTCAGGCACCGCGTGACCGGCCCGTCCTACCTGTGACAAGGCGGGTGGCTGGTCCTGCTGTCCGGGACAAGGCGGGTGCCGGTTCTGCCACCTGAGGACCGCTGGCTGTGACGAGGCGGGCGGCCTTCATGGCGCGCCCGCCCTGTGTCAGGTCAGAACAGCGGAGCCCCGTCGCGGGTCAGCTTCCAGTTGGCGGAGGCGAAGTCGGCGGGGTTGATCGTGCCCTTGGCGGTGGCGTACTCGATCAGCGCCTGGCGGATCTCCACCTGGGCGTTGTACAGCACCGGGGCCGTGGTGACGTGCGGGAACCCGCCGCCGCCCGACTGGCGGTAGTTGTTGATCGCGACCACGAACTCCTTGTCGGCCGGGATCGGCGCGCCCTCGAAGGTGAGGTTGGCGATCCGCTGCCCGGCGGGCTTGGCCACGTCGATGTCGTACGAGACGCCCGAGAGCTGGTCGTAGTTGTAGTCCGGGGTGTTGGCGGCGTTCGTCAGCTTGGTGACGTCCACCGGGTCGCCCGGGTTGAGCTGGTTGAAGTAGCGGGCCGAGTACTCCAGATAGTCCTTGATCTGGGCGCCGGTCAGCTTGATCGCCAGCAGCGTGTTGTCGTAGACGTAGAGCCCGGCCACGTCCCTGACCCGTACGTCCCCGGCGGGGAAGACGGCGGTGCGGCTGAACGGCGCGGCGATGGACAACACCGGCAGCGTGTTGCCCGGCAGGGCGGCCTTCACGGTCTCGGTCTGCACCTGCTGGATGTAGTCCAGGATCGGCGTGTCCTTGTACGGCGACTCGGCCGCCGACAGCTCCTCGGCCGACTTGGCGACGACCTTGTTGACGTAGCCGACCGTGGTGTCGTGCTGCGGCTTGAGCAGCGAGACGATCTTCGGGTCCTCGGCGACCGTGTTGGTGTTGAGCGTGGCGGAGGTCTTCCCGGTGACGACCCACTTGCCGCGCTGCTTGGCGAGGGTGAAGTCGAGCCGCGACAGGCGCTGGCCCCACTTGCCCGGCTCGGTGAGCAGCACCTGCTGCCCGGTGGCCTTGTTGGTCACGAAGCGCTGGGCGACCTCGTTGTGCGCGTGCCCGAACAGCACCGCGTCGATGCCCGGCACCTGCTCGGCGACCATCGCCGAGGCGTTCTCGACGGGCAGGTCGGTGCCGTAGGAGGAGATGCCGCTGTCGCCCGCGTGCGCGGTCACGACGACCACGTCCGCGCCGAGGCCGCGGATGACCGGCACCCACTTCCTGGCCGACTCGACCAGGTCGGTGAAGCGCAGCTTGCCCTCGACGTTCGCCTTGTCCCAGATGGCCACGCCCGGGTTGGTCAGGCCGAGCACCCCGACCTTGATCGGCTTCTCGCCCTTGACCTTCATGGACTTGATCACGAACGGCTCGTACGCCGGCTTCCCGCTCCCGGCGTGCACGGCGTTCGCGCCCAGCACCGGGGCCTTCATCTGCTTGATCCAGGTGGCCAGCAGCGGCAGACCGTAGTTGAACTCGTGGTTCCCGAGGGTGACGGCGTCGTAGCCGATGGCGTTCATGGCCTTGGCCATCGGGTGGGTCTGCCCGGTCTCGGTGATCGGCTCGACCTTGGCGTAGTAGTACGCCAGCGGCGTGCCCTGGATCGTGTCACCCGAGTCGAACAGCAGCGTGTGGTCCGCCCCGCGCTCGGCCCTGACCTTGTTGACCAGCGACGACACCTGGGCCAGGCCGATGGTGTTGCCCTGCTTGTCGGAGTAGGCGGCGTCCTTGAAGTAGTCCCAGTTGAGGACGTTGCTGTGGATGTCCGACGTCCCCATCACGGTGACGGTGACGCTCTTGTCCCCGCTCGCGTGGGCGGGGAGCGCCCCCAGGGCCAGCGCGGTCAGCGCGGCGGCCCCGGTGGCGGCGAGCTTCTTGGTCTGCATGTGCCTGGAGAGTAACTAGGACAAATTACTCGTTGGTTACGAAATCGCGGATCAGGGCTGTCACCTCTTCAGGACGTTCGTGCACCACCATGTGACCGCTGTCGAGCTCGGCGTACCGGCTGCCGGGCAGCGCGGCGTGCAGGGCGCGGGCGTGCCCGACCGGGACGAGGTGGTCCTGGGTGCAGCCGATCACCAGCGTGGGGGCGGTGATGCTCGGGAGCAGGCCCCTGATGTCGGTCCGCAGGTCCAGCTCGATCTGGCGTACGATGCCGGGCGGCGGGTCGCCGGCCATCATGGCCTTCACGCCCTCCTCGCCCAGGCCGCTCACGAAGGCCGGGCTCGATCCGACCAGCGGGCCGTACGCCGCGAAGCTCTCGGGGTCAGTGGCCGCCAGCCGGGCCCAGGTACGCAGGCCGAGCCGCAGACGCGGGTCGCCGGCGTGCGTCCAGCCGGCGATCAGCACCAGCCGCCTGACCAGCTCGGGATACCGGGCCGCCACCCCGGCCGCGACCAACGCCCCCAGCGAGAAGCCGACCAGGTCGGACGGGCCGCCGTCGGGGAAGGTCGCCGCCATTTGCTCGATCAGCAGGTCGAGCGTGAGGTCGCCGCCGGGGTCGGTGGTCTCGCCGCTGCCCGCGTAGTCGGGGGTGATGACCGTGCGGATGTCGGTGAAGTTCTGGACGAGGTGGCCGTAGTTGCCGGCGGCGTCGCCGCCGGAGCCGTGGACCATGACCAGGCCGGGGCCGCTGCCCGCCCGGTCGAAGTGCACGTGTCCGCCGTCGTGGATGACCGTGGGCATGAGGTGACTCCTAGAGGTTTCCGCCGCCGGTGGCGTCGAGGGTGGTGCCGGTGATGAAGCTCGCCTCGGGCGAGACGGCGAACGCGACCACGTTCGCGATCTCGCCGGGCTCGCCGATGCGGTTGAGCGCGTGCCTGCTCGCGGCGTACGCGCGGGCGTCGGGGTCCTGCAGCCAGCCCGCGTTGACGTCGGTGTCGATGATGCCGGGCGCGACGTTGTTGACCGTGATGCCACGCGACCCCAGCTCCTTGGCCAGGGCCAGCGTGAACACCTGCACCGCGCCCTTGGTCATCGAGTACGCGATGCCCTCGGGGAAGGCGATGCGGGCCACGCCGGAGGTGATGTTCACGATGCGGCCGCCGTCCGGGATCAGCGGCAGCAGTTGCCGGGTGAGGAAGAACAGGCCCTTGACGTTGACCGCGAACACCCGGTCGTAGCCCTCCTCCGTCTCCTGCGCGATGGGCCTGGACATGCCGATGCCCGCGTTGTTGACCAGCACGTCGAGCACATCCGTCTCGTCGGCCACCCGCCGGGCGAGCCGGTCCACGTCCTCCGGTACGCCCAGGTCGGCCTGTACGGCCACGGCGTGCGCCCCGATCGTCCGGACGACCTCCTCGGCGGCGGCCGCGTCCCTCGCGTAGTTCACGATCACCCGGAACCCGTCTTCGGCCAGGCGCAGCGCGATGGCCCGGCCGATGCCTCTGCCGGCTCCCGTGACCAGGGCAGTCCTCATCGCTCGAATCCTTTCTTTAGCGATCGATACAGAAAACCATAACATAGCGATCGCTATAGAATGGCGGCATGGCGAGGCAACGGGCATTCGACAGGGACACGGCACTGGAGAGCGCGCTGCGCGCGTTCTGGACCCACGGCTACGAGGCGACCTCGATCGCCGAGCTGACCGCCGCCATGGGCATCAGGCCCCCCAGCCTGTACGCGGCCTTCGGCGACAAACGGCGGCTGTTCGAGGAGGCGGTGCGCCGCTACCAGCTCACCTACGGCGCCTTCACCACCAGGGCGCTCACCGAGGAGCCCACCGGCCGGCAGGCGGTCGAGCGCGTGCTGCGCGAGTCGGCCGCCGAGTACGCGAGCGCGGACCACCCGCGCGGCTGCCTGATCATCAGCGCCGCGGTCAACTGCGGGCCCGAGTCCGCCGAGGTGGAAGAGCTGCTGCGGGGGTTCAGGGAGGAGGCGAAGGCGGCGATCAGGAGGCGCGTCGACGACGACGTGGCGGCCGGCCGGCTGGCTCCCGGCACCGACACGGGAGCCCTGGCCACCTTCTACGCGTCGGTGATCCAGGGCATGTCCACGCAGTCACGCGACGGCGCCCCCTACGCCGACCTGCTGAAGGTCGCCGAACTCGCGATGACCGCCTACCCGCCCCCCACGCCTTGACCACCGCACGGCGGCTTGGCCGTGCGGTGGCGCGGATCAGGGTGGTTCGATCCTGCGCGGCCGCACGGGTCATTGCGACATGACGCTCGCGTCCTCCGGGGGCAGCTCGGGGGGCGACGCGCGCAGCCAGCGGCAACCGTGCGGTCCCAGCGCGAGCTTGGCCGTGCCGTCGGCCGACACCTTGATCGTGCCGTCCACCAGCAGGTCCGTGAGGTCGCAGTGCTCCAGGCCGTCCAGCCGCAGCTCGACGTCCTTGGCCGTGTCGCACAGGTTGTGGGCGACCACGACCGTCGCGCCGTCGGCGTCGCAGCGGTGCGAGAAGATCGCGTCGTCGCCGGTGTCCAGCACGGTGTACTGCCCCCACGCCAGCTCCGGGCACTCGCGGTACCGCTCGATGAGGAGCTGGAACCAGCGCAGCAGCGAGTCGGTGTCCCGCTTCTGGTCGGCCACGTTGACCCGGTCGGGCGCGAAGGAACCCTCCGGGATCTCGCGGACCGTGTCCTCCGTCTGGCTGAAGCCGCCGTCCTCGGACCACTGCATGGGGATGCGGACGGCCATCCGCCCCTCTTCGTCCAGGTTCTCCCCCATGCCGATCTCCTCGCCGTAGAAGACCACGGGGGTGCCGGGCAGGGAGAACAGCAGGCTGTAGGCCATCTTGATGCGCCGCAGGTCGCCGCCGAACATCGTGGGCAGCCGCCGTCGCAGCCCGCGGCCGAAGATCTGCATGTCCTTACGGGGGCCGAACGCCTCGAAGACCTCCTGGCGTTCGGCGTCGGTGAGCTTGTCGAGGGTCAGCTCGTCGTGGTTGCGGAGGAACATCGCCCATTGGCAGTCCTTGGGGGCCCGGGGGCGTTCGCGCAGGGCGTCCATCAGGGGGCGGGCGCTGTTGCGGGCGAAGGAGAGCCAGCTGCTCTGCATACCGATGAAGTCGAAGCACATGGTGATCTGGTCACCGAGCCCTTCACCGAAGTACCGCAGTAACTCCTTGTAGGGCACGTTGACCTCGCCCAGCAGGATCGAGCCGCCCTTGCGCCTGGTCATGAAGGCCCGCAGGTCGGCCAGGAACTCGTGCGGGTCGGCCAGCTTGGGGCTGACGTTCTCGATGAGGAACGGCACCGCGTCCACGCGGAAGCCCGACAGCCCGAGCTCCATCCAGAAGCCGAGGATGCGGGTGATCTCGTCCCTGACCTCGGGGTTGCCGACGTTCAGGTCCGGCTGGTGACGGTAGAAGCTGTGCAGGTAGTACTGGCCGCTGCCCTCGTCGTACTGCCAGATCGAGTCCTCCTTGTCGGGGAAGACCACCTGCTTCGGGTCGTCCGGCTCGGGGGTGTCGGACCAGACGTACCAGTCGCGCATCGGCGAGTCCTTGCTCTTGCGCGCCTCCTTGAACCATGGGTGCTGGTCCGAGGTGTGGTTGACGACCAGGTCCGCGATCACCCGCAGGCCCCGGTCGTTGGCCGTCCGCATGAACTCCACGAAGTCGCCCAAGGTCCCCAGCCGGGGATCGATGCTGTAGAAGTCGGTGATGTCGTAGCCGTCGTCCCGGTTGGGGGTGGGGAAGAACGGCATCAACCAGAGACATGTCACGCCGAGGCCCGCGAGATAGTCGATCTGCTGGGTCAAGCCGCGGAAGTCGCCCACACCGTCGCCGTTACCGTCCTTGAACGTCTCGACGTCCAGGCAGTACACGACGGCGTTCTTCCACCAGACGTCGGAGGTGTACGTCAGTCGCATGGCGGCCCCGCTACCCACCCGCCCAGAAGAAATGTCCCCTTGGCGGTCTCCGTCCGGTTCTGATCGCCTGACCTCGGGCGACGACGGCATGGCCAAACCCCGGCCTGCGCGCGGATCCTGTCTTCGAGCGGTTCCCGGCGCGCTTCGTCCGGGCCAATAGTTCGGTAGCCGAACTGATGTTAGACTGATCTTATGGCCAAGCCCGAGGAGCAGCTGGGAGTCGTCTCCGCCCTGGTGCGGTCGACCTTCCTGGTCAACGCCGTCTACGCCGAGTCCGCCCGCGAGTACGGCCTGACCTCGCAGCAGGGCCAGCTCCTGTGCGTGCTGATGGCCCAGCCGTACGGGATGAGCGAGCTGGGCTCGATGTTGCGCCTGGCCAAGTCCAGCCTCACCGAGCTGGTCGACCGCACCGCGCAGCGCGGCATGGTCCGCCGCGAGCCCAATCCCCGCGACCGTCGCGCGGTCCAGGTCACGCTGACCGAGCAGGGCGCCAAGCTCGCCGACGAGTTCTACACCGAGGCCTGCCGGCGCATCGACGAGCTTCCGTCGGGGCTCGACGAGAGCGAGCGCGCCACGCTCGCCGACCTGCTCTCCCGGCTGGTGCGGGACAACAACGCCCCTACGGTCTTCATCGAGCGCGCCGCCGAGGTCTCCTGACCTCCGGCCGGGGTCAGACCCCCGCCGTCGCCGGCTCCCCGGCGATCCCGAACAGCTCCGCGAACCGTCCGGTGAACAGGTCCCTGCCCTTGTAGTCGGCGACGGACTCGGCCGGCAGCACGATCGGCCCCTCGGGCGAGGGCAGCTGGCCGACGCCCCCCTCGGCCCCCAGCGGCAGCAGGACGAACGGCAGCGGCGAGGGCCGGTACACCGAGGAGGGCTGCTCGCCGCGCACCTGGGCGATGATGTTCGCCGCCACGACCTCGGCGTGCTGCATCGCGTTCCCGGCCATCTTGGCCTCGGCGAGGTCGGTGATGTCGCCGATCGCGTAGACGTGCTCGTGCCCCTCGACGTTGAGCCGTTCGGTCACCCGTACGTGGCCGCGGGGCGTGCGCGCGTCGCCGAGGTCCCCGCCGAGGTAGCCGGTCCGGACGCGCACGCCGTACGCGCGGAACCAGATGTCGGCCGACAGCTCCCCCGCCGTGGACCCGACGGTGAACGGCCCGGCCAGCCCGGGCTCGGCGGGCGGCTCGGCGTCCAGGGCGGTGCCGAGCAGCAGCTCCACCCCCAGCTCGTCGAGCTGCCTGCGCAGATCGGCGCGTACCGCCGGCTCGAACCCGGGCAGCAGCTCCGTCCCGTGGTCGACGATCGTGACCTGCTTGCCCGGCCACACGGCCTTGATCTCCCCGGCCAGTTCCAGCCCGACCGGCCCGGCCCCGGCGATCAGCACCCGGCCGGCCTCCGCCAGCTCGCCGTGGACGGCGCCGATGCGCTCCCGCGCCTGCCCGGCCAGGTCGTCGTCGAACTTGAACGGGAAGGGATACCCCGAACCGGTGGCCAGCACGAGATAGTCGGCCTCGACCCGCTCCCCGGACGCCAGCAGCACACCCCGTGAGTCCACCGAGACCGCCCGCTCCCGCACGATCCGGCCACGCCGCATCAACCCGTCATAGGGGAAGAACATCTTCTCGGCCCATTCGGGCCGGGCCAGCGCCCGCATGGACGCGGCGTTCTGCACGAAGGCGTCCTTGGGCTCGACGAGGACGACGTCCGCGTGCTCGTCCAGCGCCTTGGCGGCCGCCGCGCCGCCGTAACCCCCGCCGATGATCGCCACAGTTCGGCTCATGGTGCACAACTCCCCGTCGAGACAACGACTTGTTCGTGATACGAACCATAATAGTTCGCAACCCGAACTGCAACTCGCGAAAAAGATCTCCAGGAGCGCGATGAGTTCCGGGAGCCTCGCCGGTATGTATCCGTGAACCGTCACGAACGATGAGGAGACAGTCATGACCGAGAACCGAGCGCACGACGTGGCCGCCATCAAGGCCGTGCTGGAGGACCTGTACCAGGCCTGGGCCGCGGGCGACGCGGACGCCTTCGTCAAGGACTACACCGAGGACGCCACCGCGATCATGCCCGGCAGCCGGCGCACGTCGAGGGAGGAGGTCCGCCGGAACATGGCCGAGGGCTTCGCGTCCTACCTCAAGGGCAGCACGACCGTCGACAGGCTGGAGAGCCTCCGCTTCCTGGGCGATTGCGCCGCCATCGCGGTGAGCGAGACCGGCGTCAAGTTCCCGGGCGAGACCGAGGTCCCCGCCGAGCGCATGGTGCACGCGACCTGGGTGCTGGAGAAGCGGGACGGCGCCTGGCTGCTCGCGGCCTATCACAACAGTCCGGCTGTGGCGGCCGGCTGATCTACCCATAAGGTGCAGGGGGCGAGGAAAGGGCGTGGGCGCGGTGACGCCAGGAGAAGAGGGCTTCGACCTCCGGATCGAACCGTTCCGGACGGAGCTGCTGGCGTACTGCTACCGGATGCTCGGCTCGGTCCACGACGCCGAGGACCTGGTCCAGGACACCTACCTGAGGGCGTGGCGGAGCCGGGACCAGTACGACGAGACGCGCAGCTCCCTGCGCACCTGGCTCTACCGGATCGCGACGAACGTCTGCCTGACCGCCCTGGAGGTGCGGGGGCGGCGGCCGCTGCCGTCGGGGCTGGTGGCGGCGTCCGAGCCGCTCGCGCCGTTCGTCCAGGGGGAGAACCTCGCCTGGCTCCAGCCCCTGCCCGACTCGATGCTGGACGGGGGCGACCCGGCCGGCGCCGTGGTCGCGCGCAGCGGCCTGCGCCTGGCCTTCGCCGCCGCCCTGCAACACCTGTCGGCGCGGCAGCGCGGCGCGCTGATCCTGCGTGACGTGCTGAGCTTCTCCGCCTCGGAGGCGGCGGAGATCCTCGGCACCACCGTCGTGTCGGTGAACAGCTCCCTGCAGCGGGCGCGTGCCCGGGTGAAGGAGGCCGGGGTCCGGCGGGAACCGCTCGACGAGCCGCCCGCGGCCGAACAGCGCGGCTGGATCGACCGCTACATGAAGGCGTTCGAGCACGCCGACGTCGAAGGGCTCAAACGGCTGCTCACCGAGGACGTCATCATGGAGATGCCGCCGATGCTCAACTGGTTCGCCGGCCGCGTCAACTACGGCCTGTTCATGGAATGGGTCTTCCAGGCGGCCGGCACCGACTGGCGGCTGGAGGCGATCACGGCCAACGGCCAGCCCGGGTTCTGCGCCTTCCAGCGCGTCGGCGACCGGTACGAGCCCCACACCCTCCAGATCTTCACCGTCACCGCCGAGGGCATCAGCCGCAACTCGGTCTTCCAGGGCGCCGAGCTCTTCGCTCCCTTCGGCATGGCGGCCGGCTTCGACGCCACGCGATGACCACGGCCGGCGCGCAAATTTCTTCAAGACCGGGCGGGGGCGGGCGGCCGATGCTGGACGCGTGATCCTTTCCGCTCCTCCCCGGGCGACGGCCGTACGCCCTGGCCCGATGCTCGCCGTGCTGCTCACCGGCCAGGTCATGGCCTCCATGGACGGCTCGATCGTGTCGGTGTCCGCGCAGAGCATCAGCGAAGACCTCCACGCCGGCGGCACGGCGATCCAGCTCGTCGTGTCGGGCTATCTCCTGACCGTCGGCGTGCTCCTGGTGACCTGCGCGCGCATCGGTGACGTCGTCGGGCAGCGGCGGGCGTTCCTGCTCGGGCTGGGCTGGTTCACCGGCGCCTCGCTGCTGTGCGGGCTGGCCCCCGACGTGGGCGTACTGGTGCTCGCGCGCGTCGCGCAGGCCGTGGGGGCGGCGCTGCTCACCCCGCAGATCTTCTCCCTCATCCAGACGCACTGGGAGGGCGTGGCGCGCCGCAGGGCGATCGGCCTCTACAGCATGGTGCTCGCCCTGGGCGTCGCCTTGGGGCAGGTCGTCGGAGGGCTGGTCGTCAGCGCCGACCTCCTCGGCCTGTCCTGGCGGCCCGTCTTCCTGATCAACGTCCCGATCGGCGTGATCGCGCTGGCCGTGGGCCCGCGCCTGCTGCCGGCCTCCGCCGGGGACAGGCGGGCGCGCCTGGATCCGGGCGGCGTGGCGCTCCTGACCGCGGCCATGGCCGCGATCACCGTCCCGCTGATCTTCGGCCGCGACCTGGGCGGGCCCGTCTGGGTGTGGATCTCGCTGGCCTGCGGCGCCGCGCTGTCGGTGGCGTTCGTCCGTCATGAGACCAGGGCGCGCCATCCGCTGCTGGACCTGGCCTCGGTACGGCCAAGCGGGGTCAAGCCGGGGCTGGCCGCCTGCTGGACCGTCATGGGCTGCTACACCGTCTTCCTGCTCACCCTCACTCTCCACCTCCAGACCGCGCTGGGGTACTCGCCGTTGCAGGCGGGGCTGGCCTTCGTCCCGTACGCCCTGGGCTTCGGCGCGCTCAGCCTGAGCTGGACCCGCTATTCGCCGGGGTTGCGGCGCGTCCTGCCGGTCGTAGGTCCGATCGCCTTCGCGGCCGGAGCGGGCCTGCTGGTGCTCCTGTGCCGTGACCAGTGGCGGCCGGTGGTGGCCGTACCGCTGCTGCTCCTGGCCGGGGCCGGGCACGCCGCCGGGTACAGCCCGCTGATCGCCCGCATCACCACGCTGGTCGAGCCCCGGCTGGCCTCGGCGATCTCGGCCCTGAACGCCACCGGGCCCGTGCTCGCCGGGGTGACCGCCGTCGCCGGGCTCGGCAGCGTGTACTTCGCCGCGCCCTCCTCGGCCGACGGTCTCCTGCGGGTCGTCGTCGCGGTCATCGTCCTGCTGGCGGGCGGGGCCCTGTGCGCCCTGCGGGTGGTCCTGACCGGCCGGAGCGCGGACTCCCCCGCGACGCCCTGAGCGTTCAGAGGAGGGTGCCGCCGCTCACGTCGAACCTGGCCAGCGCCTCGTCGATCCTGGCCAGAGTGTCGGGGTGCAGGGTGAGGTCGGCCGCGGCCAGGTTCTCCCGGATGTGGGCCGGGGTGCGGCTGCCCGGGATCGCCACCACGTGCTCGTCCTGGTGCAGCAGCCACGACAGGGCCAGTTGGGCGGGGGTGATGCCGAGGCTGGTGGCCAGGGCGCGGATCGGGGCGTACCGGTCGTTGTTGCCGGCCAGGTTGTCGGCCGAGAACCGGGGCGCGTTGTGGCGGAAGTCGCCTTCGTCCAGCCGCTGGACCGTGCCGGTCAGGAACCCGTTGCCCAGGGGGCTCCAGGCCACCAGGCCGACGCCGAGCTCGCGGGCCGCGGCCAGGAGAGCGGGCTCCACCGGCCGCCACATCGACCACTCGTTCTGCACGGCCGTCACCGGATGGACGGCGTGCGCGGCCCTCAGCTGCTCCGCCGTCACGTTCGACAGGCCGATGTGCCTGATCAGGCCGTCGCGCACCAGGTCCGCCATCGCGCCGGCCGTCTCCTCCACCGGGACGCCGGGGTCCGGGTAGTGCAGGTAGTAGAGGTCGATCACGTCGGTGTCCAGGTTGCGCAGGCTGCGTTCGGCGTAGCGGCGGACCAGGCGCGGGTCGGCGTTCACGCGGAGCTCGTTGAACGCGTACCCGACCGGGTGCGGGCGGCTCGGCTCGCCGTCCGGGATCGTCAGGCCGAACTTGGTGGCCACCACGACCTCGTCCCGGTTCCGTCCCTTGAGGGCGCGGCCGACCAGGCGTTCGTTGTGGCCGTCCACCCCGTAGGCGTCGCTGGTGTCGATGTGGGTGGCGCCGGCGTCCAGGGCCGCCCGCAACGCCGTCGCGGCCCGGGTGTCGTCGATGTCGCCGTACACGCCGGGCGAGAGCACCATCGCGCCGAAACCGAGCGGGGGGACCTGCAGTGTTCCGAGTTCACGTGTCTTCATGACGGAGATCGTGCCGCCGGAGGGCGCGCGGCGTCCAAGACCCTTTGCTATAACCAACGGTTATGGACGTGCATCTGCGGGAGCTGCGCTACTTCGTCGCGGTGGCCGAGGAACTGAACGTGACGCGCGCCGCCGAGCGGCTCTTCGTCTCGCAGCCCGCCCTGTCCAAGCAGCTCAGGGTGCTGGAGCGGCAGCTCGGCTTCGCGCTGCTCGAACGGGTGCACAGCGGCGTCACACTGACCCGCGAGGGCGAGGCGCTGCTGCCGGTGGCCCGCGACCTGCTCGGACGCTGGGCCGCCGGGGTGGAGACGGCACGCGCCGCCGCCCCCGCCGGGACGCTGGTCATCGGGATGCAGACGGCCGTCGGCCGCGGGTTGCAGCAGGAGGCGCTGCGGCTGTTCCGGCAGGCCCGGCCGGGATGGGAGGTCTCGCTCCGGCTCGTGGGCTGGGACGACCCGAGCGGCGGCCTGGCCGACGGCTCCTCCGACGTGGCGTTCATCTGGCTGCCGGTGCCGCCGGGGCTGGAGACGCACGTGCTGGTCACCGAGGAGCGTGGGGTGGCGATGCCGGCCGGGCACCGGCTGGCGGGGATGGCCGAGGTCCCGTTCGCCGAGCTGCGGGACGAGCCGTTCATCGCGCTGCCCGCCGCCGCCGGCCCGCTGCGCGACTTCTGGCTCGCCCGCGACGCGCGAGACGACGACCCGGTCGTCGGCGTCACCGCGAACACGCCCGAGGAGGTGTTCGAGGCGGTGATCAGCGGCCTGGGCGTCGTCCTCGTGGCCGAGGGGAACGCGGCCCTGTACAAGCGTCCTGGCATGGTCTACCGCCCGGTGACCGGCCTCTCGCCGGGCCGGCTCGCCATCGCCTGGCGCCGCCAGGACGTCCGCCCCCACGTCACCGCCTTCGTCGACGCCCTGAAACAGGCCGCCACCACGGTCTGACGCGGCGGGGGGGCCGGTCAGGCGAGCGAGCGCCGGTAGCGGACCTCGGTGAGGACGAAGCCCCGGCTGCCGTCCTCCTTGGCCACGCCGTCGTCGTGCCATCCGGCGGCCTCGTAGAACCGTCGGGCGCGGACGTTGGTGTCCAGCACCCACAGGACGGCCTCCTGGTAGCCGGCCTCGGTCAGGGCGGCGAGGACCGCGTCCATCAGCGCCCGGCCGATGCCCCGCCCCCAGCTCTCCGGCGCCAGGTAGATCGTGGCCACCTCGGCGACCGTCGCGCCGTCCTCGCCGTCCCGGGCGGGCAGCACGCCGGCGAAGCCGACGACCCGTCCGTCGGACTCGGCGACCAGCGCTCCCTGCCTGGGCCAGGCCGTACCGGCCAGCCAACGCTCCCAGCCGGGCCTCCGTGCCGCGGGGTCCAGGCGGTCGAGATGGTCCTGAGGGACGAGCCCGCGGTACGCGGCCTGCCAGGACCGTACGTGAACCTCGGCGATCGCCTGGGCGTCGGCCGGGGTCGCCTTTCGGATACGCATCCATCCGTGCTATCACCCCGGGAGCCGCAAATCACGCAAAGCCCCGCTCTTCCGGCGATCACCCCGAATTCATCGGCCTGTTTCGGGAAGTCGCCACTAAGGTCTGACCCGACGCACCGGTAACACAGGAAAGGCACCCCCTATGAACGACCATGCCATCACCTTCGACCTGATCGACGCCGACAAGGACGGCCGCATCTCCGCCGTCGAGCTCGTCCGCCTGATGGAGGTGCTCGGCCAGCCCGTCACCCTGGAGGCCGCCCAGGCAGGCGTGCGGAAGCTGGACAAGGACGGCGACGGCCTCATCGACGTGGACGAGTTCGGCGCGTTCCTGCAGAAATGACCGAGCCGCCCCCTTGCTAGGCGAACTCCTGCCGCCCGCCCCCCGTACGGGCGGGCGGGCGGAACCGGGCGGTTTCCGTCAGGCGGTGTGCAGGTACACCTGGCCGAAGACCTCGGACAGGTTCTTGATGTCGGTGGCGACGTCGGTCTCGGGGCTGCTGTAGTCGTAGACGGTGGCCAGCCTCGGGCGGACGGTGCCGAGCTTCTTGAGCTGGTCCCAGGTGGCGTTGGCCGCCCACTTCTCGCCGTACACGCGGTTGACCTGGCCCTGCGCGTCCTGCCAGCGGCTCCACAGGACGACCGTCTCGGCGGCGTCGGCCTGGAGCGGGGCGGCGATGCGGTCGGTGATGGCCTGGGTGGCCTGCTCGGCGGTGAGCTTGGAGGTACCGGCCGCCGTGAACCCGGCGTCCTCGGCGGCGATCTGGGCGTAGGCGTCCCAGGCGCGGGCGCGGACCTGGATCCACTGGTTGCGCTGGGCCTCGTTGGCGTCGATCTTCCAGGTGGCGTACTCGGTGGCCATGTGGCCGGTGTCCAGGGTCAGCTGGTCGATCTGGCCGCCGGACAGCCAGGCGCCGATGCGGGCCGGGTCGAGCAGCGGGTACTTCTTGGTCATCTCGGCCTTGCAGGCGTCGTTGGCGCCACAGCCGAACAGCGGCACCACCGTGTGCGCCGCGAGCTTCTTGCCGGGCACGAGGTTGCGCAGCGCGGTCGTGGTCTCGGTGACGAACTTGTCCAGCTCCTCCGCCGTGGCGAAGGTCTGGTTGTAGCCGAGCTGCGAGGTGAACCTGATCCCGACGACCCCCGGCTGCGCGGCCAGGGCGGCGACCTTCTTGGCGGCCTCCGCCAGCTTGCCGGCCTTGTAGTCGTCGGCCAGCTCGGTCTCGATCCAGGTTCGCAGGCCGGCGCCGACCGCGCTCTTCACGGCCTGGCCCGCCGGGCTCTCGGCGGCGGCGGTCTTCGCGGCGGCCGAGATCTCGTCAGGGTCGACGTAGCACTTCTGGCCGTCCTGGCAGTCGTCGGGGGTGCCGCCGTCCTCGGCGCCGTCGACGTCCGGGGAGCCGACGTCGTGCATCTCGCCGTCGCCCTCGGAGTCGGTCGCGCACTCGTTGCCCGGCTCGGTGCAGTCGACCACGATCTCGCGCATCGGGCCGGAGTCGATCATGTTCTTGCCGTCGTTGTCCAGCCAGAACCGGGCGATGTCGGCGGCCTCGTCGGGAGTGGCCAGCCAGCGGCAGACGACGTACGCCGGGGTGTCGGCGGACATCAGGTCGTTGCAGCCCCGTGGATCGTCCTCCGACCAGGCGGGAACACCGACGCCGAGCAACGACAGGGCCAGTCCGATGACGAAGATCTTCCGCAGTCGCATGGCGCCTTTACTCCCATGTGGGGGTGATCGTGGGCAGATAGCACAATATCTGGACGATCAACAACGTTCAATGAGATCCACCCCGATTCCCCACAGCCAGCAAGCCCCTCGGTCGAGCCGGCCACCGGCGACTCCCCACGACCGTCACGCCGAATATTCGGACGACAGCACCCGCGCAAGGACGGCAGAATAGTTCGGCTTTGACCGTTTTTGAGGGGACCGGCCCAGTGCACAGCTACCTCCGCGACCTCGGGCTGCTCCGCGACCGCAAGTTCGCCCTGTTGTTGTCCGCGCGGACCATCTCCATGCTCGGCAGCGCCTTCGCGCCCGTGGCGCTCGCCTTCGGCATCCTCGAACTGCCCGGCGCGAACGCCACGACGTTGTCGGTGGTGCTCACCGCCGAGTCACTGCCCATGATCGTGTTCATGCTGCTCGGCGGGGTGATCGCGGACCGGCTGCCGCGGCAGCGGGTGATGATGGCCGGCGAGCTGCTCATGGCGCTGGGCTATTTCGCGCTGGCGGCGATGCTGCTGACCGGCTGGGCGCCGCTGCCCGTGATGAGCGTCGCGGCGGCCGCCTGCGGCGTGGGCATGGCGATCATGTTCCCGGCGCTGACCGGCATCATCCCCGAGGTCGTGCCCGCCGAGCGGCTGCAGGCCGGCAACGCGCTGCTCGGCCTCGGGGCGAACGCCTCGCGCGTGGCCGGGGTGGTGCTGAGCGGCGGCACGGTGCTGCTGTTCGGCGGCGGCTGGGCCCTGCTGGTCAGTGGCGCGATGTTCGCGCTGGCCGGCGTGCTGATCGCGCTGCTGCGCCCGACCCCCGCCGAGCGCGCGGCGGCGGAGCGGCACTCGGTGCTGGCCGACCTGCGCCACGGGTGGCGGGAGTTCAGCTCGCGGCAGTGGATCTGGGTGGTGGTCGCCCAGTTCTCGGTGCTGGTGATGGCGATCCAGGCCGGGCACGGCGTGCTCGGGCCGCTGCTGGCCAAGGAGACTCTGGGCGGGCCGGCGGCCTGGACGGCGTTCCTGGCGGGCGAGGCCGTCGGGACGATCGCCGGGGTGCTGGTGTCGTTGCGGCTGCGCCCGCGCCGGCCGATCCTGCTCGGCACGCTGTTGTGCCTGCCGACCGCGCTGCCGTACGTGCTGCTCGGGCTCGACGCGCCGCTGTGGGCGATCGTGGCGGGGGCGTTCGTGCTGGGTGTGTGCTTCGACGTCTTCGGCGTGCTGTGGCAGACGACGATGCAGCGTGAGATCCCGGCCGAGTCGTTGTCGCGGGTCAGCTCGTACGACGCGCTCGGGTCACTGATGTTCGGGCCGATCGGGCTGATGCTGGCCGCGCCGGCGGCGGTGGCCTTCGGCACCGAAGGGGCGCTGCTCGGCTGCGCCGCCCTCGTCGTGCTGTCCACGCTCGCCGCGCTGGCCGCGCCGGGGGTGCGCAACCTGCGCGCCCCCGAGCCGGAGCCGGTCTCACCGTGAGCGGAACCAGGCGTTGGCCCTCGGCTGGAACATCAGCGTGACGGCCCCGAGCACGGCCGTCAGGTGCAGCACGCGGCTGATCGTGAAGAGCCAGACGACCGTGTCGGCCCCCGCGGCGGCCTCGGCGATCGAGCCGCCGTGCAACAGCCACTGGACGGGCCCCACGACCAGCGACAACGTGCCGAACACACCGAGCCCGACGGCCAAGGTGAGCCTGGCCCAGTTCTGACCCCGGCGCATCCGCAGCGCCAGGACGACCGCGGCGACGAAGACGACTACCCGGAGCCCGGCGCCGGGCAGCAGGTCCACGACGCCGGACGTGCCCTCGTACAACTCCCTGCCGACGGCGAGCACGGTCTCGAACGCCCCCGCCGCCACGGCCGACAGCCACAGCAGCGTGGCGGCGTGCACGACGGGCGGCGGCTGGGGGGTACCGGGCTGGGCGGCATGCGAGGCGAGGGCGGTGGTCATGGCGGGCTCCCTGTATTCGTCGGTTACAGGGGAAGTCTGCGCCCTGCGCCCGCGCGGATCACGCCCGTCGTCCCCCGAATCCCGGTGAGGCGGGCCCTACCCCGAGGTCACCGCTCGTCCGCAGGCCACGGGCCGCCGCGCGCTCGTGCCCGAGCCCGAAACGCGGTTCGGGGACGCGTTCGCCGTCCAGGATCGCGGCCACGTACGCGGCCAGGGCCGGGGCGTGCTTGAACCCGTGCCCGGAGTCGCCGCCGAGCAGCCACACGCCGGGCGAGTCCTCGGCGATGATCCATTCGGCGTCGGGGGTGAGCGCGTACTGGCAGACCTGGCTGAACAGCACCGGCGCGTCCGCCAGCGACGGGAACCTGCGCCGCAGGTAGCCGCGGGCCTGCTCGACCGCGGACGGGTCCACCACCCGGTCGCCCTCCTCCGGCTCGTACGGCTCCCCCTCGGCGTCGGAGGTGGCCTTCACGCCGACCCCGTCCACGTCGCCGTGCCCGTAGGCCGAGGAGCCGTAGTCCACCCAGGCGGGCGTCTCGGGGGTCGACCAGGCGGCGGGCGCGGCGAAGTGCACCGTGTCCTGCCTGGTCACCGTGACCGGGACGGCGAACAGGCCCGGCAGCCAGGCCCCGCACGCCCAGACGACCCGGTCGGCCCGCCGGATCTCGCCGTCCACCTCGACCGCGCTCAGCCCCGGCACGGGCGCCGCCTTGGCCCTGACCAGCCGTACCCCGGCCGCCACGGCCAGCCGGGCGGTCACCTGGGTGGCCCGCCGCGCCCTGAGCACGCCCGCGTGCGGCTCCCACAGCAGGAAGCTCAGGTCGTCGCCGCGGTAGTCGGAGAAGAACCGCCGTCCGTCGGCCGGATCGAGCACCTCAGCAGGTATATCCAGATTTTTCAGCACTTGGGCGCTGGCGTGCTCCCACCCGTCCGGCCGGGCCGCGAACCACACCATGCCCGACTCCAGGAACAGTTCCTCGCCGGCCCGCTCGCCCAGCCGCCGCCAGCCCTCCCGCGCCTCCCAGGCCAGCCGCGCGTACCAGTCGTCCGTGCCGTGGGCGCAGCGCAGAAGCCGCGTCTCACCCGCGCTGGCCTGCCGGACGTGTCCGGGCTTGTACTGTTCGACCAGAGTCACCTGCCAGCCGGTTTCGGCCAGCCGCAACGCCAGCGACGACCCCCATATACCGGCTCCGACCACAATGACCGATTTCATGGAACCACCGTGACCTCAGGACCGCGCCCGCGCAAGAGCTCAGACGATGATCAACCGGACCACGACGCCCGCGCAGTTGCCCGCCACGCAGACGCGCACCGGGACCTCGGAGATGCCGGCCGCCTGGGGCACGCCGCCCACGTGCCCGTCGGGGCCGATCGTCACGCCGGCGGGCAGCTTGGCGTGGTCGGTCACGCTGAAGGTCGGGATCACGCCCTGGGGGCCGCCGTTGATGCCGATCTCGCCGCCGAGCGCGATGCCTGTCCGGCCGGGGAAGGTCAGCTCGCGCGGCTCCCATGGAACGTTCCCGAGCACGACGAGGGTGATGAGCTGCTCCTCGCACGACTGCCCTGTGCAGAGCCCGACCGGGGCGATGAACGTGCCCACGCGTGAGGGCGTGCCGTACAGCCGCCCGCTCGCGTCGACCCTGACTCCCACGGCGACGTAGCCGGGGCGGAAGGCCACCCCCTTGGCGACCGGCAGCAGCCACTGGCTCACCGTGATGCCCTGGGTGAGGTAGAAGGTGTCCTCCACCAGCCGCTCGCTCGCCCGGTCGGGCGGGTCGATCAGGGTCTCCCTCGCCATGTGCGCGATCGGCGTCGTGAGCGACGGGACGGGGGGCGGCAGGGCGCAGAGAGCCAGCCCGGCAACCAGGAACAGCCACCTCTGCCGCATCTTCCCCCCCGACGCTTCTTGTCCTACGTACCCCCTCGCCGCGCTCTTTCACTGCTCTTCCACCGTCGCCCGCCACTCCATAATCGAAGTCATGGCCGCCGAATCCGCCCAGACGCTCGAACGCGGGCTGCGCCTGCTGCGACTTCTCGCCGACGGGAAGGGCGGGCGCACCCCCACGGAGCTGAGCACCGAGCTGTCGCTGAGCCGGCCGGTGGTCTACCGGCTGCTGACGACGTTGCTGAACGAGGGGTTCGTCCGCCGCGACGCCGAGGGGCGGGTGCACCTCGGGTTCGGGGTGCTGGTGCTGGCCCAGGCCGTGCAGCCGTTGCTGCGGGCGGCGGCGGTGCCGACGCTGCGCCGGCTGGCCGAGGAGGTGGGGGCGACCGCCCACCTGACCGTGGCCGAGGGCGACGACGGGCTGGCGGTGGCGGTGGTGGAGCCGTCCTGGACCGACATGCACGTGGCCTACCGGGAGGGGTCGCGTCATCCGCTGGCGAAAGGCGCGGCGGGCCGGGCGATCCTGGCCCTGCGCGAGGGCCGGGACGAATACCTCGTGACGGAGGGGCAGTTGCAGGAGGGGGCGCGGGGCATCGCCGCCCCCGTGACCGGACTGCCGTGGCTGGAGGCCTCGGTGGGGGTGGTGACGTTCGGCCCGCTGGAGGAGGGGACGGGGCCGCGCGTGGTGGCGGCGGCCGCCGAGCTGGCCGCCGCGCTGGGTTGACATCTCCACACCGATGGCGGACGGTAGTCACACATAGAGGACACATGCGTCCGGTAATCGGACAACATGGAGGGCGGATGCCGTACTACCGCGTCGTTGGGGAAGTGCCACGTAAGCGGCACACGCAGTTCAGGCGGCCGGACGGCGGCCTCTACGCCGAGGAGCTGATGGGCGAGGAGGGCTTCTCGTCCGACTCCTCGCTGCTCTACCACCGCTACCTGCCCACCGCGATCATCAAGGCCGAGGCGGTCACACCCACGTCGGCGACGCGGCTGGAGCCCAACCTGCCGCTCTCCCCGCGCCATTTCCGCACCCAGGAGCTGGCCGGCGCCGGTGACCTGGTCGACGGCCGCATCCTGCTCGCCGGCAACGCCGACGTCCGGTTGTCGTACGCCACCAGCGACCAGCCGAGCGAGCTGTACCGCAACTCCATGGGCGACGAGTGCGTCTACGTGCAGCGCGGCTCGGTCCGCTTCGAGTCCACGTACGGTGTCATCGAGGCCGGCGAGGGCGACTACGTCATCATCCCGACCGGCACGATCCACCGCTGGGTCCCCGACGGCCAGGTCAACGTGCTGGCCATCGAGGCGTCCGGGCACATCAGGCCGCCCAAGCGCTACCTGTCCCAGTACGGGCAGTTCCTGGAGCACGCGCCGTACTGCGAGCGCGACCTGCGCGCCCCTTCGCAGACCCTGCTCGTCGAGGGCGAGGAGGTGCCCGTCCTGGTCCGCACGCGGGGCGGCCTGACCAGGCTCGTCTACCGCAACCACCCCTTCGACGTGGTCGGCTGGGACGGCTACCTCTATCCGTACGCCTTCAACATCGACGACTTCGAGCCGATCGTGAAGAAGACGCACGCGCCGCCGCCGGTGCACCAGACGTTCGAGGGGCCCGGGTTCGTGGTCTGCTCGTTCTGCCCGCGGCCGCTCGACTACCACCCCGAGGCCATCCCGATCCCGTACAACCACCACAACGTGGACTCCGACGAGTTCATGTTCTACGTGGGCGGCGACTACACCGCGCGCAAGGGCTCGGGCATCGACGTCGGCTCGGTCTCGCTGCACCCGGCCGGGTTCACGCACGGCCCGCAGCCCGGCGCGGTCGAGGCGGTGATCGACGCGGTCGCCCGCGGCGTCACCACGACGAGCGAGATGGCCGTGATGGTCGACACCTTCCGGCCGCTCGACCTCGGGCAGGGCGCACTGTCCTGTGAGGACCCCGGCTACGCATGGACCTGGGCACGATGACTCTCTACACCGAACTGGTCGACGACGCGGGCCTGTTCCCGCCGACCTCCCTGCACATGGACGAGGCGCTGACCCGCAACCAGCGCGACCTGGAGCGCGGCGACGACGTGCTCACCCACCGCTTCCTCTGCCCGGCCAGCCGGCTCGACCGGCTGCGCGGGCACGCCTACCGGCCGCGGCGCATCGGGGTGATCGTGGACACGCCGGAGGTCCCCGAGTTCGGCGACCTGCCGGTGGACTTCGTGGAGATCCCGCTCGGGGCCGACGAGTCCGTCGCCGGCCTGGCCCGGCGGCTCGGCCTCCCCGCGCACGTACGGCTGTTCGTCGAGGTCCCGCCGGACAAGAAGGTCACCGGCGTGCCCGACGGGGTGGGCCTGAAGGTGCGCTGCGGCGGGCTGAAGGCCGAGGCGTTCCCGCCGGTCGAGCACCTCGCGGCGTTCATCCGGTCCTGCGTGGACGCCGACGTCCCATTCAAGGCCACGGCCGGGCTGCACCACGCGGTGCGGCACTTCGACCCGGCGCTCGGCGTCGACCGGCACGGCTTCCTCAACCTGCTGCTGGCCGTCTGCGAGGCTGTGGAAGGGCGCGATCCCGCACCCGTGCTGCGCACCACCGACGTCGGCCACCTCGTCCGGCTGGCCGGAGCCGTGACGGAGGAGACCGCCAAGCGGGCGCGGCGGCTGCTGGTCAGCTACGGCTCCTGCAGCACCGGCACGCCCATCGAGGACCTGCGGACGCTAGGAGTGATCCAGTGAGCTGGGGAGTGGACAACCTGCCCTACGGCGTGTTCTCCCGCCGGGGCGAACCGCCGAGAGTGGGCGTCAGGTACGGCGACAAGGTGCTCGACCTGGCCGCGGCGCTGCACGACGAGGTGTTCGCCGCCCCCTCGCTCAACCCGTTCATGGCCCGGGGCCGCTCGGCCTGGCACGACACCAGGGCCCTCATCCAGAACAAGCTGACCGGCGACTCCTCGGTCACCGAAGGCCACCTGATCCCGCTCGACCAGGTGCGGATGCATCTGCCGTTCGAGGTGGCCGACTACGTCGACTTCTACTGCTCGCTCGACCACGCGAGCAACATCGGCCGCATCTTCCGTCCCGACGCCGAGCCGTTGCTGCCCAACTGGCGGCACCTGCCCGTCGGCTACCACGGCAGGGCGGGCACGGTCGTCGTGTCGGGCACGCCGGTCCGGCGGCCGCGGGGCCAGCTCAGGGCCGGGGTCTACGGGCCGTGCGCCAAGCTTGACATCGAGGCCGAGCTGGGGTTCGTGGTCGGCGTGCCGTCCGAGCTGGGCTCCCCGGCGGGGGCGTTCGAGGACCACGTGTTCGGGGTGACGCTGGTCAACGACTGGAGCGCGCGCGACATCCAGGCGTGGGAGTACGTGCCGCTCGGCCCGTTCCTGGGCAAGTCGTTCGCGACCTCGGTCTCGCCGTGGGTCACGCCGCTGGAGGCGCTGCCCAGGATCCCCGGCCGCGCCCAGGACCCGGAGCCGCTCGACTACCTGCGCAGGCAGGGCGACTGGGGGCTGGACATCGCCGTCGAGGTCCTGCTCAACGGCGACGTGATCTCGCGGCCGCCGTACCCGAGCATGTACTGGACGCCCGACCAGATGCTCGCCCACATGACCGTGAACGGCGCCTCCCTGCGCACCGGTGACCTGTTCGCCAGCGGCACGATCTCCGGCCCCGAACGAGACCAGCGCGGCTCGCTCATCGAGCTGACCTGGAACGGCGCCGACCCGATCAAGCTGTCCGGCGGCGACACCCGCACCTTCCTCCAGGACGGCGACACGGTGACGATCCGGGCCACCGCCGGCGACCTGACATTGGGCGAGGTGTCCGGAACCATCGGATAAGTAACTCAGGGTGCTTCGGCCGTCGCTCACCGCTAACCTGGGAACTCCCCTTCCCTCGGAAAGCCCTCGGAGAGTGACGTGCGGCGTGCCGCGATCCTGTGTGTCGGCTTCCTCCTGGCCTGCTGCGGCTGCGGTCCCGTCTCGGAGTCCGCGGCCGCGCCCGCGGTCGTGCACGTCTTCCCCGCCCTCGACTCCAAGCGGGCCCGTCCCGACAAGGGCCTGGTCATCACGGCCCGGGGCGGCCGGCTGTCCCAGGTCCTGGTCTACGAGGGAGGCGAGCACGTCCCGGGCCGGTTCGACGCCTCGCACACCACGTGGCGCTCCGACTGGACGCTCAAGCCCGCGACCGAGTACACGGTGACCGCCACGGCCGCGGGCGAGAACGGCCCGTCCACCGTCTCCATGGGCCGCTTCCGCACCCGCGCCGCCGAGCAGACGTTCGGGGTGGCCGCCACCGCGCCGCTGCCGGGCGAGACCGTCGGCGTCGGCATGCCGGTCGTCATCGACTTCGACACCCCGATCCAGGACAAGGCGGCCGTCGAGCGCTCCCTTGAGGTCACGACGAAGACCCCGGCCGAGGGCGCCTGGCGATGGACCAGCGACACCCAGGTGGTCTACCGCACCCGCCGGTTCTGGGCCTCCGGGCAGCAGGTGATGGTCAGCGCCCACCTGGCCGGCGTGCACCCCGCGCCGGGCGTCTACGGCACCCTCGACTCCACCTTCGCCTTCACCGTGGGCCGCAGGCAGACCAGCACGGTCGACACCCGCACCCACCAGATGGTCGTGCGCCGCGACGGCAAGGTGGTGCAGCAGATGGCCATCAGCGCCGGCATGGCCACCACCCGCGAATACACCACGACCAGCGGCATGCACCTGACCATGGACAAGGGAAACCCGGTCCGCATGATCTCCCCCGGCCGCTCCAAGGGCGACCCCGGCTACTACGACCTGCTGATCGAGCACGCCGTGCGCATCTCCAACAGCGGCGAGTACGTGCACGCGAAGGACAATGTCTGGGCCCAGGGAAAGGAAAACGTCAGCCACGGCTGCATCAACGCGCGCCCCGACCAGGCGTCCTGGTTCTACGCCGGTTCGCTGCGCGGCGACCCCGTCCTGATCACCGGCACGGCACGCGAGCTGGAATGGGACAACGGGTGGGGTTTCTGGCAACTCCCGTGGGACAAATGGCTCCAGGGAAGCGCGTTGCCCGCGCCGCCGTCCAGCAGGTGACGGGTGCCTGCGGACGAATGGGGGATTACGGTGGTAAGGGGGAACCAGTCACACACACAGGCCCGTTATAGGTTCAGGAGGGCCGGAGCATGGATGAATGGGTCATCTGGATAATCCTCGCAGTCGTCCTCGGTGTGGCCGAACTGTTCACTCTCACGGCGGCGCTGGGTCTCCTGGGCGTGGCCGCTCTCCTGACCGCCCTGACCGCCGCCGTCGGGCTGCCCGTCCCGCTGCAGATCCTCGTGTTCGCCCTGTCGTCGGCGGCCGGGATGGTGGTCATCCGGCCGCTCGCCCTCCGCCACCTCCAGCAGCCGCCGTTGCAGCGGTTCGGTGTGGAGGCCCTCGTCGGCAAGCCCGCGTACGTGGTCGCCGAGGTCACCGGCCGCGACGGGCGGGTCCGCATCGGGGGTGAGGAGTGGTCCGCGCGCGCATATGACGAGACCCTGGTGATCCCCACCGGGGCCACCGTCGACATCATCGAGATCGAGGGCGCCACAGCCCTCGTGTATCCACGGGAGTGAGCACATGGACCCGTTGCTGATAGCCGGACTGCTGATCATCCTTTTCGCCGCGTTCACCGTGCTCAAAGCCGTGCGGATCGTGCCCCAGGCGCGGGCGCGCAACGTGGAGCGGCTCGGCCGCTACCACCGCACGCTCAAGCCGGGCCTCAACTTCGTCATCCCGTACGTCGACCGCGTCTATCCGATGATCGACCTGCGCGAGCAGGTGGTGACGTTCCGTCCCCAGCCGGTCATCACCGAGGACAACCTGGTCGTCGAGATCGACAACGTCCTGTACTTCCAGGTCACCGACCCCCGGGCGGCGGCGTACGAGATCGCCAACTACATCACGGCCATAGAGCAGCTCACCGTCACGACCATGCGGAACGTGATCGGCTCGATGGACCTGGAGAAGACGCTCACCTCGCGCGACACCATCAACAGCCAGCTGCGCGGCGTGCTCGACGAGGCCACCGGCAAGTGGGGCATCCGCGTCAACCGCGTCGAGGTCAAGGCCATCGACCCGCCCAAGACCATCAAGGACGCGATGGAGAAGCAGATGCGGGCCGAGCGCGACAAGCGGGCCGCGATCCTCAACGCCGAGGGCGCGCGACAGTCGCAGATCCTCACGGCCGAGGGTGACAAGCAGAGCCGCATCCTGCGGGCCGAGGGCCAGCGTTCGGCCGCCATCCTGGAGGCCGAGGGCCAGTCGCGCGCCATCGACCAGGTCTTCCAGGCCGTCCACCGCAACGACCCCGACCCCAAGCTGCTGGCCTACCAGTACCTTCAGGTGCTGCCGCAGCTCGCCCAGGGCAACGGCAACACGTTCTGGGTCATCCCGAGCGAGGTCACCTCGGCGTTGCAGGGCGTCTCGAAGGCGTTCACCGAGGCGCTGCCGAAGTCGGCCGCCACCCGCGAGGATCAGCCCCGGCCGTCGGAAGAGCTGGACAAGGAGATCGCGGCGGCCGCGGAGGCGGCGGCCGAGGCGGTCGCCGACGCGCAGCAGGCCGAGAGCCCCAAGGGGCCGCGCCAGATCGCCCAGGCCGTGAACGAGCCGTCCCCGTTCGCCGACCTGGACCGCGAGCGCGAGAGCGCCCCCAAGGAGAGCGACCGCTGACGTCCGCCGGGGCCCGCGCGGCCCCGGCGTCGCTCAGCGCTGGCCGTTGTCGAAGTAGGCGGCCAGCTCCGGGTCCAGCGGCGGCACGTCGTACGGCATGCCGCCGTCGCGCAGCGACATCGTGGCCATGTATCCGGCCGCCACGCTCATCCTGGCCGCCACGGGTGAGGTGTCGGTCGCTCCGCCTTCCCTGACGAACCTGCAGAACTCGGCCAGGATCTGCGGGTCGGCCCCGCCGTGTGTGCCCTTCGCGGCCGGCACCTGGTAGGCGATGTCGCAGTCGTCCCGGTAGGAGGTGGGGCCGGTGTTCCACACCTTGACCGTGTCCCCCGGGCCGTCGCCGAAGTTCTCCAGGCGGCCCTCGGTGCCGATGACGGTGTAGTTGCGCACGTAGTCGGGGCTGAAGTGGCACTGCTGGTAGGCGGCGATGACGCCGTTGTCCAGGCGCATGTTCATCACCGACACGTCCTCGACGTCCACCACGTGGTGCAGGTCCCGCCGCTCGGTGGGCGGCCAGTCGAAGTCCCGCAGCCAGCCCTCCGGCCGGGGCGTCCCGGGCTCGCGGCGCGGCAGGTCGCCGTAGACCATCAGGTCGCCCAGGGCGTTCACGCGGGTGGTGTAGCCGCCGGCCAGCCAGTGGATCACGTCGAGGTCGTGCGCCGCCTTCTGCAGCAGCAGGCCCGTGGTACGGGTGCGGTCGGCGTGCCAGTCCTTGAAGTAGTAGTCGCCGCCGTAGGACACGAAGTGGCGTACCCACACGGTCTTGGGCTCGCCGATCACACCCTTGCCGATGATGTCGCGCATCAGCCGCACCACGCCCATGTGGCGCATGTTGTGCCCCACGTACAGGCGGGTGCCGGTCTCGCGGGCGACCCTCAGGATGTTGTCGCAGCCCTCGACGGTGATCGCCATCGGCTTCTCCAGGTAGACGGCCTTGCCTGCCTGGAGGGCGTCGATCGCGATGCGCTCGTGCGTGTCGTCGGGGGTGTTGACGATGATCGCGTCGAGGTCCGGCCGGTCGAGCAGCTCGCGGTACTCCCCGGTCAGGAACTCCGCCTCGAACCGCTCCGACTTCGTCTTGAGCACTGCCGGGTCGGAGTCGCACAGCGCCGCCACGACCGAGCCCTCGCCGGGCCGGTGCGCGGCCAGAGCGAGGCTCGTCCGCAGCCCGAGCCCGATGACTCCGATGCGCAGGTCTTCCACAAGTGTCCTTTCAAACGATAGAACGGTCAGCCCTTGGCGATGGAGGCCTCGTACTCGGCCCGCATCGCCTCGCCGCCCCTGCCCAGCCACTTCTTGACGAAGGCCGGCCAGTCCGACATCGACTTACGGCCGGTCACGATGTCGTCGACCATGTCCTTGCCCATGGTGCTCAGCTCACCGTTCTTCTGCGTGTAGGTGTCGGAGAAGTGGCCGGTGGTGACGCGCTCCTGAAGCATAGGGGCGACCTTGGTCTCGAAGTCGTGGATGAGCTTGGTGCGCTCGGGCTGGCCGGGCAGGAACAGCGCGGACGGTGAGCCGATCACGAACGAGAGCGGCTGCTGCGTGGTGGGCACCTCGGCCGCGCCCTTGTCGGTGAAGGCGAGGTCGCCGTCCTTCTTGGTGAAGTGGGTGCCCTCGACGCCGAAGTTGACGCGCTCGTACTCCTCCGTGCCGAACGGGGCGGCCAGGTAGTTGAGCACGCCGAGCATGGTCTCGATGCGCTTGGGGTCCACCTTCTTGCTGATCGAGGTGAAGCCCACCGAGCCGAGGCCGGCGTTGTAGACCGGCTTGGACGACGGCGTGGCCGCGAAGGGCACGATCGCGCCCAGATTGTACTTCTGGGTCTTGGCGTCGTTGAGGAAGCCGGGGAACGACTCGACGTACGCGCCGATCTGGCCGTTGGCGACCTTGTCCTTGATGGTGGCCAGGGCGGGGTCGGGCCAGAACAGGTTGGCCTTGAAGCACTTGACCGCGAGCTCCAGGGCCGCCTGGTACTCGGGCGTCTCGAACTGGTGGGTCAGCTTGCCCCCGGCCAGCTTCCAGGTGTTGGGGGCGCCGTACCAGTGGCTGAACATGTGCACGTGGTTGTAGTAGCTCGGTTCGAGCGGGTACTTGTTCTTCTTCACGTCCAGCAGCTGCTTGGCCTTGGCCAGGAAGTCGTCGGCGCCGGTGAAGGCCGTGCCGCCGACCGGCTCCCAGTAGTCGGTGTTGACCAGGAACACCTGCCCGAACCGGCTGTAGGCCACCGCCACGCCGTACAGCTTCCCGTCGGTGACCGCGGACTTCCAGGTCACGTCGCCCAGGTTGGCCAGGTTCGGATACTTCTTGATCGCGTCGCCGCTCAGGTACGACGTCAGGTCGTGGAACTTGGCCGCCAGCAGCTCGGGCACCCGCTGCAGACCCTGGTTCGGCGGGAACCAGACCAGGTCGGGCAGGTCGTCGCTGGCGATGATGGCGTTGAACTTGTCGGGGTAGCCGTCGCCCACCACGATGTTCATGCTCCACTCGGAGCCCAGGGCCTTGCCCAGCTCCTGGAGGTAGGTGTTCTGGCCGGGCGCGGGCGGCGCGACGTCCCACGTCTGGGTGAGCGAGGTGATCTTCTGGCCGTCGCCGGGCGCGGTGGCGACGGACTTGACCAGCTCGCTCGGGTACTTCAGGTACGCCGGGTCCTGGCCCGCGTCGATCGGCAGGTCGGGCGTGGGGATCTTGGCGGCGGTGTACGTCGGCAGCGTCAGCTTCTTGGACAGATCGGCGCCGCCCTGCTTCACACCCGCGGGGCCGCCCTCGCCTCCGCAGGCCGCGAGCCCGGCTACCGTGGCGCCGGCGAGCGCGAGTCCGAGGAATCCACGACGGGACATGATGGATGACATGGTTGCTCCCGGGTTCTCAGCCCTTGATGGCGCCGGTGAGGACGCCCTTGGTGAAGTACTTCTGGAGGAAGGGGTAGGCGAGCAGGATCGGCACGAGCGCGATGATGAGCACCGCCATCTGCACCGATGAGGCGGGCAGGTCGCGCACGATCGCGACGTCCGAGCCCGTGGCCGCGGTGCCGCGGAAGATGAACTGCCGCAGCACGACCTGGATGGGGTGCTTGGTCTGGTCGTTGATGTAGAGGATGGCGTTGAAGAACGTGTTCCAGTACGAGACCGCGTAGAACAGGCCGACGACGGCGATCACCGCCTTGGACAGCGGGAGCGCGATCCGCCACATCATGCGGAACTCGCCGCACCCGTCCATGCGGGCGGCCTCGAACAGCTCCTCGGGCAGGTTCTGGAAGAACGACCTGACCACGACCACGTTGAACGCGTTGACCAGCACCGGCACGATGAGCGACTGGTAGGTGTCGATCATCCCGAGTTCCTTGACCATCAGGTAGCTCGGGATCATGCCGGGCGTGAACAGGAACGTGGCCAGCACCATGAGCAGGATCGGCTTGCCGCCGAGCATGCCGCGCCGCGACAGCGCGTAGCCGAGGAAGACCGTGCAGATCAGGCTGAGCGCGGTGCCGGTGAGCGTGATGCCGATGCTGATCAGCACCGACCGGGTGACCGCGCCGCCGGACAGGATCAGCGAGTACGCCTCGAACGTGGGGTGCGAGGGCCAGAGCACGTAGCTGCCGCCGTTGGCGATGCTCTCGGCGCGTCCCATCAGGCTCGTGCCGACGGCCAGCCCGAACGGGTACAGCACGACCACGGTGATCGCGGTCAGCACGACGAACTTGAGCGTGCGCCCGGCGACGGTCGGGCGCTCCATCCACGGCGGCCTCATCGATAGATCCCTTGCTCTCCGAAGCGGTGCGCGAGCTTGTTCGCCGCGTAGATGAGCGCCGCGCCGATGAGCCCCTTCATGAGGCCGGCCGCGGTGCTCATGCCCCAGTCGCCGTCCCGGATGCCGTGGTAGTAGACGTAGGTGTCGATGACCTCGGCCGCTCCGGCGCCCACGGCCTCCCGTTGCAGGACCATCTGCTCGAAGCCGACGGACAGGATGTCGCCCAGGCGCAGGATGAGCATCATGAGGATGACCGAGCGGATGCCGGGCAGCGTGACGTGCCACAGGCGGCGTTTCCAGTCGGCGCCGTCGATCGCGGCGGCCTCGTACTGGCTCATGTCGATCGCGGTGATCGCGGCCAGGAAGATGATCGTGCCCCAGCCGCAGTCCTTCCAGATCACCTGGGCGGTCACGAGGAGCTTGAAGGTGTCGGCGTTCGACATCAGGTTGCCGATGGTGACGCCGTGCGAGTTCAGGAACGAGCTCACCGTGCCGGCCCCGCCGATGACCTGCTGGAACATCGCCACCACGACCACCCACGACAGGAAGTGCGGCAGGTAGACGACGGTCTGGATGAACCGCTTGACGCGGTGGCCGATCAGGGAGTTCAGCAGGAGCGCGAGCGCGATCGGGGCCGGGAAGTAGAGGACGAGCTGCAGCGCCGTGATCTGCAGGGTGTTGCCGACCGCGCTCCAGAACTCGGGCTCCTCCAGCAGCATCACGAAGTTGTCCAGGCCCACCCAGGGGCTGCCCGCGATGCCGAGGAACGGCGCGTAGTCCTTGAAGGCGATGACGTTGCCCAGCAGCGGCACGTAGAAGAAGGCCACGAAGTACAGGACGCCGGGCAGGCACAGGGCCAGCAGCGTCCAGTCGCGCTTCAGCCGCTCAAGCAGGGTGACAGCGGCCACACGCTCACCTCCAGTCGGGTCGGGATTGGCTGGAGGCTAGTACCGATTTATGCAAATAACTAGCTTAAATCGAGCAGATCTACGCATGACCGCTGGATCGATGTCACCCAGCGACATGGCCGTGACAGAACGGTGACCTAATTAACCAAGAAAGCTACGTAAAGAGCAGCCGATTCGCCTGGTCGAGGGCAAAACGGACAGCACCCAGCGTGATGCACTCGCTGCCCAGCCCTGACGCGACCACCTCCGGCGGATAGAGGCAGTACTCCTCGAACACCTCGCGCACCGGCTCGACCAGCAGGTCTCCGGCCGAGGACAGGCTGCCGCCGATGACCACCATGTCCGGGTCGAGCGGATTGACCACCGTGATGAGCCCGGCGGCCAGGCCGCGCGCCAACTCCCTGACCGCCCGGCCCGCCCGCTCGTCGCCGGCGCGGGCCCTGGCGATCGCGAACTCGGCGCTCTGCCTGCTGGAGCGCAGCTCGCCCGGCTCGACGGCCATCGCGTACTCCAGGACGTGCCGGAAGGCCGTCCAGTTGTTGTGCGGCTGGGCGCCGATCTCGCCGCCGGCCGCGTGCGCCCCCCGGTACGGCCGGCCGCCGATGAGCAGGCCCATGCCGATGCGGTCGCCGGTGAACAGGTAGACGACGTCGTCGCGGCCCTGGGCGGCGCCCCGCCAGTGCTCGGCGAGGACGGCCAGGCGCATGTCGTTCTCGACGAGCACCGGCGCGGGGATGCGGGCCGACAGCTCGCCCTGGAGGTCGATGCCGGTCCAGTCGGACAGGGCGACACTCTTCACGACGCGCCCGGAGCCGTCGACCGTGCCGGTGGTGCCCACGCCGACGACGGTGACGTCCGCGAGCGCCAGCCCTGCCTGGGCGGCGGTCGCCGAGGCGAGCTCGACGATCTCGTCCAGCCGCTCGGCGGCGGGCATGTCCCGGTGGTTGGGCGCGCGGCGGGTGACCGTGATCGTGCCGTTCAGGTCGGCCAGCATGGCGCGCAGGCTGGAACCGCCGATGCCGACGCCCAGCACGTGCCCCGCCGAGGCGCGGAACCTGAACCGCTTGGCCGGTCGCCCTCGCTGGCGGTCGCCGGCCTCCTCCTCGCACTCCTCCGCCCAGCCCTCGGTGACCAGGTCGTCGACGATGACCTCGGCCGTCGGCCTGGACACCCGGGCCGCCCTGGCCAGCTCCGACAGCGTGGCCACGTCGGCCTCGCGCAGCACGCGCAGGATGGCCGCCGAGTTGAGCTTGCGCAGGAGCGAGGCGTCGCCGCTCTGCTGTCGCACCGATACCTCCGAGTCGACGGGCAGGTCATCTACAAGCTTATTTCGTAATTGTGCCTGGTCCCGCTGCCGCGTGAAGCTGAGCTGTGGGGGCACTTAAGAATCCCTCGATGGACAGGTTCCGAGGGGAGCGGGCACAGTGCGTTAGGTTCGGAACAGGGGGAAGTGAATCGATGAAAGCGCTGGTCAAGCAGAAGGCCGAGCCCGGCCTTTGGCTGGTGGACGTGCCGGAGCCCGAGGTTCGGCCGGGCGAGGTGAAGATCCGGGTGCTGCGTACCGGCATCTGTGGCACCGACCTGCACATCCGCAAATATGACGACTGGGCGCGGCACACGCTGAAGCTCCCGCTCGTCGTCGGACACGAGTTCAGCGGCCACGTGGTCGAGGTCGCGCCCGGTGTGGAGGACATCGCCGTCGGCGACCTGGTGAGCGGCGAGGGCCACATCGTCTGCGGCAAGTGCCGCAACTGCATGGCCGGACGCCGCCACCTGTGCCGCAACACGGTCGGCCTCGGCGTGAACCGGGACGGCGCGTTCGCCGAGTTCGTCACCCTGCCCGCCTCGAACGTGTGGGTGCACCGGGTGCCCGTTCATCCCGACGTGGCGGCCATCTTCGACCCGTTCGGCAACGCCGTGCACACCGCACTGTCCTTCCCCCTGGTCGGCGAGGACGTGCTGATCACCGGCGCCGGCCCGATCGGCCTCATGGCCGCGGCCGTGGCCACGCACGTCGGCGCGCGCAACGTGGTGATCACCGACGTCAGCGACGAGCGCCTCGACCTGGCCGGCAAGCTCGGCGTCTCGCTCGCGCTCAACGTCTCCAGGGCGTCGATCGGCGAGGGCGTGCGCCAGCTCCACATGCGGGAGGGCTTCGACGTCGGGCTGGAGATGTCCGGTAACCCAGGGGCCATGCGAGACATGATCGCGAACATGACGCACGGAGGGAAGATCGCGATGCTCGGTCTTCCCGCCGAGGAGTTCGCCGTCGACTGGGCGACCGTGGTGACCTCGATGCTCACGATCAAGGGCGTTTACGGCCGGGAGATGTACGAGACCTGGTACAACATGTCAGTCCTGCTGGAAAAGGGGCTCGACCTCTCCCCCGTGATCACTGATCGGTTTTCGTACCACGACTTCGACGCCGCCTTCGACACGGCCGCGAGCGGCCGTACGGGCAAGGTCATCCTCGATTGGAGCGCTTGATGTTCACGAACGTGCGCGAGCAGCTGCGTACGACGCTCGACGAGATCACCGAGGCCGGGCTGCTCAAGCCCGAGCGGGTGATCACCACCCCGCAGAGCTCCCAGGTCGGCGTGGCCGGGCGCGAGGTGCTGAACTTCTGCGCCAACAACTACCTGGGCCTGGCCGACAACCCCGAGGTGGTCGAGGCGGCCAAGCAGGCGCTCGACCGCTGGGGCTTCGGCATGGCGTCCGTGCGGTTCATCTGCGGCACCCAGGAGGTGCACAAGGAGCTCGAATCGCGCCTGTCGGACTTCCTGGGCATGGAGGACACCGTCCTCTACAGCTCGTGTTTCGACGCCAACGGCGGCGTCTTCGAGACCCTGCTCGACGCCCAGGACGCGGTGATCTCCGACGCGCTCAACCACGCGAGCATCATCGACGGCATCCGGCTGTCCAAGGCCCAGCGCTTCCGCTACGCCAACCGTGACATGGCCGAGCTGGAGGCCAGGCTCAAGGAGGCGTCCGACGCCCGGCGGCGGCTGATCGTCACCGACGGCGTCTTCTCCATGGACGGCTACCTCGCCCCCCTGCGCGAGATCTGCGACCTGGCCGACCGGTACGACGCCATGGTCATGGTGGACGACTCCCACGCCGTCGGCTTCGTCGGCCCCACCGGCCGCGGCACGCCCGAGCTGCACGGCGTGACCGACCGCGTCGACATCATCACCGGCACCCTGGGCAAGGCGCTCGGCGGGGCCAGCGGCGGCTACGTCTCGGCCCGCAAGGAGGTCTGCGAGCTGCTGCGCCAGCGGTCGCGGCCGTACCTGTTCTCCAACTCCCTGGCCCCCGTCATCGCGGCGGCCTCGCTGCGCATCCTCGACCTGCTGGAGACGTCCGGCGAGGCGCGCGAGCGGCTGCGCTCGAACACCGCGCGCTTCCGCGGCGAGATGACCAAGGCCGGGTTCGACATCCTGCCGGGCGATCACCCGATCGTGCCCGTGATGATCGGCGACGCCGGCGAGGCGGGAGCCATGGCCGAACGCCTCCTCGACCTGGGTGTCTACGTGATCGGCTTCTCCTACCCGGTCGTCCCGCACGGCCAGGCCAGGATCAGGGTGCAGCTCTCGGCCGCCCACTCGGCCGAGGACGTCGACCGGGCCGTGGCGGCGTTCGTCCAAGCTCGCCAGGGTTGAGTATTCTCGCTGCGTGATTGACACGCGGCGGCTTCGCACACTGCGGGCGGTGGCCGACCACGGCACGGTCACCGCCGCCGCGGCGGCGCTCCACCTGACCCCTTCGGCGGTCTCCCAGCAGCTCGTGGCTCTGGAGCACGAGGTGGGCCACCGGCTGTTCACGCGTGACGGCCGGGGCGTGCACCTCACCGCCGTGGGCAAGATCATGGTGGGGCACGCCAACGAGGTGCTGGCCCAGCTCGAACGCGCCGAGGCCGAGGTGGCCGCGTACACCACGGGCGAGGCCGGCGAGGTGACCGTTGCCTGCTTCGCCACCGCGATCAGCGCCGTGCTCTCCCCCGCCATCGCCGCCCTGCGCGCCACCGCGCCCGCCCTCAAGGTCCGGGTGCTCGACGCCGAGGGCGACCACAGCCTGGCCATGCTGCTCGACGGCGGGGCCGACCTGGCGGTGACGGTCGAGTACCGGGGCGGGCCCGACGCCGCCGACCGCCGGCTGTCGCGCATCCCCCTGTACGCCGAGCCGTTCGACCTGGTCCTGCCCGAGGGGCATCCGGAAGCGGGGTCGGCCACGCTGGTGTCGCTCGCCGCCGACACCTGGATCGGCCCCTACCCGGGCAATCCCGTGCACGACGTCATCACCTTCGCCTGCCAGCAGGTGGGCTTCACGCCCAACGTCGTCCACTGCTCCGACGACTTCCGGGCCGTGGTGGCGCTGGTGGGGGCGGGGGCGGGGGTGGCGCTCGTACCGCGGCTCGCGCTCCGGGACATGGCGCTGACGGGGGTCGTGGTGCGCCACACGCCGGGGCCCGACCGCCGGGTCTTCGCCGCGATCCGCCGGGGCTCAGACGCACACCCCCTGCTCCTCCCCCTGCTCTCCGCCCTGCGCACGGTCGCCGCCTCCCTCACCTCCGACTGACCGCCCCCGAAGGGCCGCTCCAGGGCCGTCGCGACCCTGTGGAAGGCCGGGGCGGCGCTCTGCCGCCTTCCGGACGGGGAAGATCGGCGATCTTGGGGTTAGCGTGGGCGTATGGGAATGGATATGCCGTATCGGGGCCTGTTCAGGATGCCGGGGGTCGGGGCGCAGGCCGTGTTCGGCTTCCTTTCCCAGCTCACGCAGCAGGTCGCGCCCGTAGGGATGGTCCTGGTCGTGCAGGCGGCGACCGGGTCGCTGGCGCTCGCCGGGACGTGCGCGGCGGCGTTCTCGGTGGGCGCGGGCATGGGCAGGCCCGTCCAGGGGCGGCTGATGGACCGGCGCGGCCCTCGGGCGGTGCTCGCGGCGACGGCGTTCCTGCACGTCGCCGGGCTGATCGCACTGGTCGCGGCGGCGGCGGGCGGCTGGCCGGCGTGGACGTTCGTGGCGCTGGGCTGGGTCGCCGGGGCCGGGCTGCCGCCGATCTCGGTGAGCATGCGCGTCGAATGGGGGCGGCAGGTCGGCGACGACGCCCGTACGGCCGTCTACAGCCTGGTCTACCTGGTGCAGGAGCTGGCCATGCTGGTCGGGCCGCTGCTGTTCGGGCTGGTGATCGCGGCGGCCTCGTCCTCGCTGGCGCTGGGGGTGGTGGCGGTGGCCGCGGGGGCGGGCACGCTGGCCTTCTCGCGGGCGCTGCGGGCCGACGGGGCGGCTCCCGTACGGGAGGGCGGGCGGGTCTTCGCCGACCGCGGGATGCTGGTGCTGCTGGCCGTGGTGCTGCTGCTCGGCGGGACCATGGGCGCGCTGCAGGTGGGGGTGCCCGCGATGGCCGCCGCCCGGGACGTGCCCGCCGCCACCGGGCTGCTCGTGGCGGCGCTCTCACTGGGCGGCATCGCCGGGGCGGCCGGGTACGGGGCCCGTACGTGGGCGTCCTCGCCGGCGGCGCGACTGGTGGGGTTGATGCTGGTGCTCGGGGTCGTGCTGGCGCCGCTGGCGGTGGTCGGGGCGTTGCCGGCGTTCTGGGCGGTGCTGTTCGCCGGGGGGCTGGTGCTGAATCCGGCGCTGACGACGTCGTCGCTGCTGGTGGACCGGTTCGCGCCCGGGGCCCAGGGGGAGGCGTTCGGGTGGTTGTCCACGGCCATGGGGATGGGCGCCGCGGCGGGATCGGGGGTGGCGGGGGTGGCCGGGCAGTGGTCCGGGGCGTCGGCGCCGTTCCTGGTGAGCGCGGCGTCCGCCCTGCTGGGCGCCCTGCTCGCGGTCCCACTGCTCGGTAGGAGAAAAGCGTGACGACGGTCAGGAGCGGGCTGTGGTGACGGCGTCCGTGAAGCGGGTGTAGCGGTCGAGTTCGGCAGTCACGGGGTCCAGCACGTAGTTCTCGGCGACCTCGCCGATGGCGGTACGCAGGGCCCGCGCCGTACGTCCGGCCCTGCGCCGCCCGCCCGCCCACGCGGCCAGTCGGGACAACAGCGCGATCACCACCCCGGCCAGCGCGCCGCCCGCCAGCAGCACGGTCGGCCACGGCACCGCGCCCAGGGTGGGGAGCGGCGGCTGCGGCAGGCGCAGGTAGTCCATCCCGAACAGCACGCCCAGCCACAGGGCGCCCGCCGCCATGGTGGCGAAGACGACCCACTGCAACACGTTCACCATCCGCCACCACCGCGGCCTGCGGGTGGTCCCGGCGGTGGTGCGGCCCACGGCCCGGTCGACCGCGTCGGCCAGTTCCGGGGAGCGCGAGCGCGCGGCCTGCCGCACCGCCGCCGCCCACGGGCCGGGCAGGTCCGCCGCGGCCGCCTCGCCGACGTCCCTGATCGCCGTCTCGACCTGCGTGCGCTGTACGGCCGACGCCGCCGGCACCGACGTACGCCCCACGATCTCCTTGTCCGGCCGCCCCACCCCGATCCTGAGCCTGCGCAACGGGTCGGGACGGAACCTGCGCAGCCACCGGGTGACCGGCCAGCCCGTGGCGACCACGGCACGGTGCCGGTGCCCCTTGGCCACGGCCTCCAGGACCAGCGGCACCCCGGCGGCCTGGGAGAGCGCGCCCGTGAGCCGCCGGTCCAGCCCCGCCACCCGCTTGGCGCCGGGGCCGGGCGGCGGGCCGTCCACGGCCAGGTGGCCGGCGGCGGTGGTGACGTCGGCGGCCAGGCGGGCGGCCCACGACTCGCGCCGGGCGACCCGGTCGGCCAGGATCGAGCGCAGCTCCGGCAGGCCGGCGCCGGTCCTGGCGGAGACCGGCAGCACCGGCACGCCCGCGAGCCCGTCCTCCTCCAGGAGGCGGCGCAGGTCGGCCACGCAGCGTTCCACAGCCTGTGGAGGCAGGCGGTCCACCTGGTTGAGCACCACCAGCATCACGTCGCGATGTCCGGCCAGCGGACGCAGGTAGCGCTCGTGCAGCGCGGCGTCGGCGTACTTCTGGGGGTCGACGACCCAGACGAGGAGGTCCACCAGCGCCACCAGGCGGTCCACCTCAAGGCGGTGGGAGAGCCGGATCGAGTCGTGGTCGGGCAGGTCGAGGAGGACGAGACCGGACGTCCCCGGCGCCTCGGCGGCGGAGTGGCGGCGCGGGACGTCGAGCCAGTCCAGCAGCGGACCGGCGCCCTCGCCGTCCCACAGGGCGGCCTGGGCGGTGGAGGTCGTGGGCCTGGTGACGCCCACGGCGGCCAGTTCCTCGCCGGCCAGGGCGTTGTAGAGGGAGGACTTGCCGCTGCCCGTCGCGCCGGCGAGCGCGGCCACGGTGTGGTCGACCGAGAGGCTGCGGCGTGCGCCGGCCCGTTCCGCGACGGCCCGCGCGGCGGACACGTCCTGCTCGGGGAGGCGTCCCTCGGCCAGTTCGGCGGCCTCCAGCAGGGCGGCCAGCCGGGCGTCGAGCGAGGGCCCCTCCTTACGGCGCAGCAGCTTCACGGCCCCTCCGCACGGTCGGGAGCGGGCGACTCGGCCGTGGGACCGTCAGGAGCGGGCAGCTCGGCTGTCGGGGCCTCAGGAGCGGGGAGTTCAGCTGTCGGGGCCTCAGGGGCGGGGAGTTCGGCCGTGCGGGCGGTGGGGGTGGGGAGTTCGGCGCGGTGGTCGTGGATCGCGCGGGCCGCCGCGCGCAACGCGTCGGCCGTGCCCTTGGGCGGTTCGACGGTCTCCAGCCGGGCGGTGAAGCGGGCGGCCTCCTCCGCCAGCAGCACGCGCACCCGTTCGCGCAGGTCCTCGCGGGCCCGCGCGGTCAGCGAGCGCACGGCCTGGTCGCCGAAGACGGCCTCCAGCAGCTTCTGCGACAACACGCTCGTCCCGCCCGCGATGCCGACCTCGATCCCGGTGAGCCCGCCGGTCGAGGCGAACACGGCCAGCATGAGCAGCAGCCCCGCCCCGTTGACCCCGAACGACGCGAGCCGCGCCGTGGTCCGCTTCTCCGCCCCCTCCTCCCGTACGAGGTCGAGGACGAACTCCTGCCAGCCGCGCACCGCCGCCTCGGCCCGCCTGCCCAGGTCCGGAGAGGCCCGGCCGAGCCGCGCGGCCTCCATGGCGCCGAGCCGGTCGAGCAGCCCGCCCCCGCCGGGCGCGGCCGACCACCCTTCGAGCGCGCGTTCGGCCGCGCCGTCGGCCGCGCCCCTGATCAGCGACTCGACGCCGCTCTCCAGGGCGTCCTTGAGCTCGACGGCGGGGGCGCGGCCGGTGAAGAAGCCGACGATCCGGTCACGCAGCCACCCGACCCGGCTCTCCAGGGACCGCATGAGGTCGCCGGTGCCGATGAAGTCCTGCCAGCGGGCCAGCACCTCGCCGCGCAGCAGGGAGCCGTCGCGCATGCCCTCGTCGAAGTCGGCCATGCCGCCCGCGTACGCGCCGGTCACGATCGTCCGCAGCCCGTCGAAGGCGGCCTGCTGGCGCTCGACGGCCGTGGCCAGCGCGGGGACGCGGGTGTCCAGGCTGTCCAGGGCGCCCGACAACGTCTGGCGTACGACCCGGGACCGTTCGGCGGCGTCGGCGGCCAGCCCCGTGAGCCAGGAGACGATGGGTCGCACCGACTCCTCCGGCAGCCGCGCCTTCTCGTCGGGCAGCGCGGCCTCCGGCACGGTGAACAGCCGGGTGCCCGACAGGCCGTTCTCCGCCAGGAGGCGGTCGAGGTCACGGGAGACGGGCTCGACGGCCTCGGGCGCGATCCGGTCGAGGACGACGGCCAGGGCCGTGCTGCGTTCGCGGGCCGAGCGCAGGAAGCTCCAGGGCACCTCGTCGGCGTACCGGGCGGCGGTGGTGACGAACAGCCACAGGTCGGCGGCGGCGAGGAGCTGCGCGGCGAGCTCCCGGTTGGAGGTCACCACGGAGTCGATGTCGGGGGCGTCGAGCAGCGCCAGCCCGGCGCCGAGCGCGTCGGACACGACCACGCGCAGCGAGCCGGCACCGCCGGCAGCACTGGGCCTCCCGGGGCCGCCGGTGGCGCGGGACAGGCCGGGCAGCACGTTCTGGCCCGTGAACCAGTCGCGGTCGGCCGGGCTGACGACGAGCGTGGGCACCAGCGTGGTGGGCCGCAGCACGCCCGGCTCGGCCACGTCGGCTCCGACCAGCGAGTTGACCAGCGTGGACTTGCCCGCCCCGGTGGACCCGCCGACGACGGCCAGCAGCGGCGCGTCGATCGCCCGCAGCCGCGGCAGCAGGTAGTCGTCGAGCTGGCCGGTCAGCTCGCGCAGGGCACGCCGGTCCGCCGCGGCCTCGCCGATCGCCAGCGGGAACAGCTCGCGATCGAGCGGGCGGCGCAACGACTCCAACGCCCCCAGCAGCTCCATAGGTGCCAACCCCGCTTCCCGCGGTACGCCGCTCGACACCTCGCGCCCGCAGGTCCACGCTACGGTGAGCGTGCCGGGACGGTCCACAGCGCGTGGCCGCGGGCCGGGGATCAACCGGCGGGCGGCGGCTCCCTGAGCACGTACCCGACGCTGCGCAGGGTGTGGATCAGGCGGGGCTCGACGTCGTCCACCTTGCGCCGCAGGTAGGAGACGTACGACTCGACGACGCCGGCGTCGCCGCCGAAGTCGTAGTTCCACACGTGGTCGAGGATCTGCGCCTTCGACAACACCCGTCCGGCGTTGACCATGAAGTAGTGCAGCAGCTTGAACTCGGTCGGGGACAGCCGGACCTGGCGGCCGGCCCGCCAGACCTCGCGGGCGTCCTCGTCCAGCTCCAGGTCGGCCACCTTGAGCCGGCTGACCGGCGCCCCCTCGGTCCTGGTACGCCGCAGCACCGCCCGGATCCTGGCCTGCACCTCCTCCAGGCTGAACGGCTTGGTGACGTAGTCGTCGCCCACCCGGAGACCGGCGATCTTGTCCTCGGTGGCGTCCCGGGCGGTGAGGAACAGCACGGGCGCGTCGATCCGTCTGGCCACCTCGAACCCGTCCAGGTCGGGCAGCATGACGTCGAGCACCACCAGGTCGGGCGCGGCGCGTTCGGCGACCTCCACGGCCTCCTGCCCGTCGGCGGCGGTCAGCACCTCGAACCCGGAGAAGCGCAGGCTGGCGGAGAGCAGGTCCCTGATGCTGGGCTCGTCGTCCACCACCATGATCAACGCCTCGCGGACCTCGGGTTTTGTCACGATTCCAGGGTGGCTCAGGCACCTGAGGGTTAGCTGAAGGCTCACTCCAAGGCGAGTGGGAGTTCGACCCTGAAGGTCGAGCCCTCCTCGGGCGAGCTGGTCAGCGTCACGGTCCCGCTGTGGGCCCGGACGAGCGCCTGCACGATGGCCAGGCCCAGCCCGCTGCCGCGGTCCTCGGAGGAGCGGCGGCGGCTGCGCGCGGAGTCGGCGCGGTAGAAGCGTTCGAAGACCCGCTCGACCTGCTCGGGGGGCAGGCCGGGGCCGCTGTCGGCGACCTCGGTGAAGACCGTGTCGTCGGTCGCCCCGGCGCGTACGACGATGGGCGTGCCGGGCTCGGTGTGCACGATGGCGTTGGTCATGAGGTTGCTGATGACCTGCCGCAGGCGCACTTCGTCACCGGAGACGATGAGGGCCGCGCCGCCGACCACGTCCAGCTTCACCGTACGGTCGGGCGCGAGGATCCGGGCGTCGTGCACGGCGTCGGCGACCAGGGCCAGCATGTCCACCGGGCGCATCTGCAGCGGGCGCTGCTGGTCCACCCTGGCCAGCAGCAGCAGGTCGTCGACCAGCAGGCTCATGCGCCCGGCGGCCTTCTCCACGCGCTGCATCAGCTCGGCGGGGTCGGCGCCGGGGTTCTGGCGGGCGTACTCGGCGAAGCCGCGGATCGAGGTCAGCGGGGTGCGCAGCTCGTGGGAGGCGTCGCCGACGAACTGGCGCATGCGGTCCTCGGAGCGGCGGGCCGCCGCCTCGGACGCCGAGCGCGCGGCGAAGGCGGTCTCGATCTGCGCCAGCATGCCGTTGAGCGACTTGGCCAGGCGGCCCACCTCGGTACGGGGGTCGGCGTCCGGCACCCGGCGGCCGAGCTCCCCGCCCGCGATGGCCTCGGCCGTGCGCTCGATCTGCCCGAGCGGCCGCATGCTGCGGCGGACGATGGTGACGCCCGCGACCGCCAGGATGAGCAGGATGCCACCGCCGCCGAGCAGCTCGATCAGCACGAGCCGCCGGGTGATGGCGTCCACCTCCTCCAGGTCCACGGCGACGACCAGCGTGCGCCGCTGGAGCACGCTCTGCAGCACCCGCCACTCTCCGTCGCCGCCGACGGCGGGCGCGGTGTAGGCGTCGCCGCCGGGCGATCCGCGCAGGACGGGCTTGGGCTTGGCGTCCACGTCGCGGTCGCGCAACATCGGGACGAACTCCTCGCCCGGCTCCTTGACCAGCGCGATCGCGTCGGACTCGATGAGGATCGGGCGGTCGGGGGTCTCCCTGTCCCGCCGCCAGTCGCTCATGACCTTCTTGTGCATGCGCACGCTGAGCAGGTTGAGCTGGCTGTCCACCCGGTCCATGAGGTAGCCGTGCAGCACCGAGACGCTGACCAGGCCGACGAAGGTCATGCCGCAGCCGAGCAGCGCCAGCATCGCCGCGATCAGCTTGACCCTCAGCGGCAGGGCTCTCATCAGGGGCTCGGTGGCAGGCGCAGCACGTATCCGACACCCCGCAGGGTGTGGATGAGCCGGGGGCTACGGTTGTCGATCTTCCTGCGCAGGACGGACACGTACGACTCCACGATGCCCACCTCGCCCCTGAAGTCGTAGTCCCAGACGTGGTCGAGGATCTGGGGCTTGGACAGCACGCGGCCGGCGTTCGTCATGAAGTAGCGCAGCAGCTTGAACTCGGTCGGCGAGAGCGAGACGGCGTGGCCGCCGCGCCAGACCTCGTGGCTCTCCTCGTCCAGCTCGATGTCGGCGAAGGTCAGCCTGGGCGGCGCGGCCTGCGCGTCCCCGCTCGTGCGCCGGAGCACCGCGTGGATCCTGGCCACGACCTCCTCCAGGCTGAACGGCTTGGTGACGTAGTCGTCGCCGCCGATCGTGAGCCCGCGGATCTTGTCCTCGGTCTCGTCGCGGGCGGTCAGGAACACCACGGGCGTGTGCAGCCCGCCGCTCCGCATCCGCCGGACGATCTCGAAGCCGTCCAGGTCGGGCAGCATGACGTCGAGCACGACGAGGTCGGGCCGGTGCCGTTGCACGGCGCTGACGGCGTCGAGGCCGCTCTTGGCCGTGGTCACGTCGAAGCCCGCGAACCTCAGGCTCGCGGCGAGGAGTTCGAGGATGTTGGGGTCGTCCTCGACTATCAGCAGGCGTGATTCCATCACATCCAAGGATGCCCTCATCGGGACAGTGCTGGAACAATTCCGGCAATATGCCGGGCAATTGCCAGACTTGACGTCGCCGCGGGCGAAGGGGCGTTGCGGACCAGGACCACGCCGCCCTGGACGTCGACCACGAAGTCGTCCACCAGCCGCCCGTCCCTGGCGACGGCCTGGGCCCGGACGCCGCCACCGGTCCTGACGAGGTCGGCGGCGGTGAGCTCGGGCACGTACCGGCGGGCGGCCCTGACGAAGGCGCTCTTGACGACGGAGCCGTATACCTCTTTGATCCCGGTACGCCAGTGGGCGCGCGCCATGCGAAGCGTTCCCGGCCAACGCATAATTTGACCGAAATTTCGTACATCTCGCCATCTGTAGCCTTCGTAGGCCAGAGCCAGCACCGCGTTCGGCCCCACCAGCACCTCGTCGTCGATGTGCCTGGTCAGGTGCACGCCCAGGAACGGGTAACGCGGGTCGGGCACCGGGTAGATCAGCCCGCGCACCAGCTCCTTGGCCGCCCCGGCCAGCGCGTAGTACTCGCCCCGGAACGGCACGATCCGCACGTCCCCCGGCGCCCCGGCCATCCTGGCGACCGCGTCCGTGCCGAGCCCGCCGCAGACCACCAGCCGGTCGAAGGTGAACCGCCGGCCGCCGGCCAGCACCTGGACGCCCTTCGACGTCTCGCGGATCGCCCGTACGGGGTGCGACAGGCGTACAGAGCCGCCCATCCGCGCCACGTCGAGCGCCAGCGCGCGGGCGACGGCGGGGAAGTCGGCGACGGCGGTGTGCGGCGAGTGGATCGCGGCGACGCCGACCGCGTGCGGCTCGATCTCGCGCAGGCCGAGGGCGTCCAGCTCGGCGAGGCCGGGCACGCCGTTGGCCCGCGCCCGCTCGGCCAGCGCCCGCAGCGGCGCCCGCTCGGCCCGCGTACTGGCCACGACCAGCTTGCCGACCTCGCGGTAGGGCAGCCCGTGCTCGGCGCAGTACGCCTTGAGCAGCGCCACGCCCTCCCGGCACAACCTGGCCTTGAGCGAGCCCGGCGGGTAGTAGATCCCGGCGTGCACGACGCCGCTGTTGTGCCCGGTCTGGTGGGCGCCGACGCGCGGCTCCTTGTCCAGCACGGTCACCTCGGCGCCCCGGGCGGCGGCCAGCTCGCGCGCCACGGCCAGCCCGACGATCCCCGCCCCGACGACACCGATCTTTTCCGTCACACACCCGATTTTCCTGCTAAAGGCCACCCTGCCGCCATACCTGGGCGAATCGAACATGAGTACGATGGCCTCATGTACGTCCCGCCAGAGTGGCCCGCCGAGGTCCGCCCGCCCAGCGTCCCCGACTGGGAGACCTCGGCGGTGGCCTGGCTGCTCGACGCGGTGCCGCCCGACTACCGGGCCTACGAAGTGCTGAGGCGGCACCCGGTGGCCCTGGCCTTCATGGCCAGGCACCACGTCCGGGCGGCGGTCGAGGCCGCCCGCGCGGGCTATCGCGGCGCGGCCGTCGACCTCAAGGGCCACCTGCCGCCGCACGCCGTCGAGGCCGTGCTCGACACCTACCGCCAGGAGGGGCCGCGGCTGGTGCGCCTGTCGCGCTCGATCGAGGTGGTCGAGCGCGCGCTGCGCGGCGACATGTTCACCGCCACCATGCGCAACCCCTGACGGCTCAGCGGGTGCGGCGCGCGATGAAGGTGATCACGCCGGTCGCCCCCGCGGCCGCGGCCAGCCAGATCAGCACGTCCTTGGCCGTCAGGCCGCTCGGCTCCGCGGTGTCGGACGGGCGCGCGCTCTCCTGCGCGGCGACGGGCTTAGGCGTGGGCGTGGGCGTGCGCGTGGCCTGGGCGCGCTCGGGGAGCGGCACCCGGTAGACCGGGCTGTTCGGGCCCTCGGAGCCGACCAGCAGGGCCTTGCCGTCGGCGGTGTAGGCGACCGACTCGGCCTGCCGCAGCTCCGGCATGGTGACCCTGGCGAGAGTCTCCCCCGAGGGCCGGTAGAGGGTCGCCGAGAAGTACGTTCGGATGACGTAGGAGGAGCCGTCGGGGGCGTAGGCGGCGTCCGTGGCCATGATCGGGGCCGCGGCGACCCGGCGCAGCACGTTGACCTTGTCGGTGCGGAGCTTCTTCGGCGCGGCGTAGACGGACCCGGAGAACTCCTTGGACACGACGTAGAGGCGGCCGGTGCGCGGGTTGATCATGATGCCCTCGGCGTTGCGGCCGCCGCCGGCGTAGCGGAAGCGGTAGCGGGTGGCCGGCAGCGTGGCGTCCCGGAGCGTGCGCGGCTCGGCGACCTTGTAGATCGACACGTCGGGCCAGGCGCCGTCGAGGTTGTCGCCGATGTCGGCGAACCAGAGCGCGCCCTGCCCGGTGGCGGGGTCCTTGGTCGCGGCCATGGCCTCCCAGTCCCGGGCCTCGGCGCCGCGCAGGTGGAAGGTGGCCTTCGTACGCCCGTCGGGGCCGACCGCGTAGAAGACGGGGGCGGCGGAGCTGTCGTTGTGGGTGTAGAAGACGTTCTGGTGCGTGGGCGACACGGCCAGGCCGCTCGACTCGGTGATGTTCCGGTCCTTGAACGTGAACAGCTTCTCCGGCCCGTCGTCGTCCGCCCACGCCGGAGCCGCCGACAGCGCGAACGTCGCCGCCACGGCGGCCAGAACCCGGAACACGACATCCCCCACCTCGCCATCATGCCCCACGACTCGGCCCGGGACGCTCAGGCCACCGCCTCGGCCGTGCCCACGCGGGCGCTGTGGCGGCGGAACCCGGCCCCCTGGAGCACCAGCAGCAGGCCGTTGGCCGCCGCCATGGCCACCCAGAGCCCGGTGATCCCCCACGTCCGCGCCACCGGCACGGCGACCGCCAGGAGCGCGCCGTAGCCGAGGACGAAGTAGGCCAGGCTCGCCCCGGACCTCTTCAGCGCGGTCAGCCCGACGCCCTGCACGGCCTGCGCGGCGTCGGCCAGCGACGACAGCAGCATCAGTGGCAGCAGCCCGAGCGCCCGCTCGCGTACGGCCACGTCACCGGTGAACAGCCCGAGCACCTCCTCGCCGAACAGCAGCAGCGCCAGGGCGGCGGTCAGCGTGCCGGCGACGGCGAGCAGCGCGGCGGTGCGGTTGGCCCGGCGAGCCCCGGCCGGGTCTCCGGCACGGGCCACCTCGGGCACCGACGCCTGCGCCACCGACAGCGAGGCCATCATGATGAGGCCGGTGAGCGTGGTCAGCACCGCGTGCGCGGCGGTGTCGCGGGCGCCGGTGGTGCTCGCGGCGAACGTGACCACGCCGAGCACCCCGAACTTGATCAGCACGGTCGCCGCCAGCGGCACGCTGACCCTGGCCAGCCGGACGATCTCGGCCACCCGGGGCCGCGCCTGCCCGATCGGCCGCCCGAGCGCGCGGCGCAGGTTGAGGCTCGCCACGACCGCGGCCGCCACCCCGGCCGCCACCCAGGCCAGGCCCACGCCGTCGAGCCCGAGCCGCGGCGCCAGCAGCGCGGTCAGCGCGCTCAGCACCAGGCCGAAGGCCAGATTCGCCCACAACACGTCGCGGCTGCGGCCGAGCGCCACCAGGATCGTGCTCGCGCCGCCGGTGGAGGCGAAGACCAGCAGGTAGGCGGCGAGGAGCCAGGGCAGCAGGCCCAGCTCGCCGACCACCTCGCCGGGCACCCCGCTCACCCGCGCGAGCGCCGGCACGCAGAGCACCGCCAGCGCCCCCAGCGTGCCGGTGGCCAGGCTGAGCCAGCGCGCGTCCCGGACGACGGGCACCGCCGCGCCCGGATCGTCCCGGTACGGCGCCACGAACGGCCCGAGCCCCCGCAACGCGCCCTGCACGGCGGCGGTGGCGGGATTGAGCACCGCCGTCATCACCGCGAAGGCGGCCAGCGCGACCGTCTCGTGGTTGCCGAGCACGGACGTGACCACCAGCGTGCCCACCATGCCCGTGACCATCGCCAGGAAGATCGGCAACGCGGCGCGGAGGAGAACGATCACGACGACTCCGCGCAGATCATGAACTCAGCCTATGGCCTGGAGCGCACTCCAGGTATTTAGTGTGGACCCCATGGACTATGTCAACCTCGGACGCAGCGGCCTCCAGGTGAGCCCGCTCTGCCTCGGCACGATGAACTTCGGCCCGCTGACCTCGGAGGAAGACTCCTTCGCGATCATGGACAAGGCCCACGACCTGGGCATCAACTTCTTCGACACCGCGAACGTCTACGGCTGGAAGAGGGGCGAGGGCATCACGGAGAACATCCTGGGCCGCTGGTTCGCCCAGGGTGGTGGCCGCCGCGAGCGCACGGTCATCGCGACCAAGCTCTACGGCGACATGGGCGACTGGCCCAACGAGCGCCGCCTGTCGGCGCTGAACATCCGCCGGGCCTGCGACGCCTCGCTCAAGCGCATGCAGACCGACTACATCGACGTCTACCAGGCCCACCACGTCGACCGGAACACGCCTTTCGACGAGTTCTGGGAGGCCATGGAGATCCTGCGCCAGCAGGGCAAGATCATCTACGTTGGCTCGTCCAACTTCGCGGGCTGGCACATCGCCAAGGCCCAGGAGACGGCGGCGCGGCGCGGCACGTTCGGGCTGACCAGCGAGCAGAGCCACTACAACCTGCTCACCCGGACGGTGGAGCTGGAGGTGCTGCCCGCCTGCGAGGACTACGGCATCGGCGTGATCCCGTGGAGCCCGCTGGCCGGCGGCCTGCTCGGCGGCGTCCTGCGCAAGATCGACAAGGGCCGGTCGGCCTCCGACACCATGGTCAGGGAGCTGGACAAGCACCGGGACAAGATCGAGGCGTACGAGAAGCTCTGCGACGAGCTGGGCGAGGACCCGGCGTACGTGGCGCTGGCGTGGCTGCTCAGGCAGCGCGCGGTCACCGCCCCGATCATCGGCCCGCGCACGCTGGAGCAGCTCGAAGGCAGCATGCGCACGCTGGAGATCGAGCTGGACGACGCCACCCTGGCCCGCCTGGACGAGATCTTCCCCGGACATCGCACCGCGCCGGAGGACTACGCCTGGTGAGAGCGCGACCGGCCGGGCCCGGCACGACCACGGCCCGGCCGCTCGGGGCGGCTCAGGTCAGCAGGGCGCCGAGGATGACGATGAGGAACAGCAGGCCCAGCACGAGGGGCAGCAGCCAGGGGCGAGGACGGTCCACGCCCTGGAGCCTAGCCCTGCTTCACCGGTGCGAGCGCCCAATCGCCGAGTGACTCGTGCCTCACCTGGGGGCCGCCGTGGCTGCGGAACAGGTGCAGCCGCTCGGCCCGCCAGGGCGTCCCGGCGAACGCCGCCAGCGACTCCACCAGCTCCCTGAGGTCCGTGTCGGTCCGGGCCCTGGCCAGGGTGAGGTGGGGGTGGAACCGTTTCTCGTCGGTCTGCACGGCCCCCGCGCGGCGGCCGGCCGCGCGGGCCGAGTCGGCCAGCCGGGTCAGGGGGTCGCCCGCGACCCCGGCCCACAACACCCTGGCCCGCCGCGCCGAGGAGAACGCCCCGGCCCCGGCGAGGGCCAGGTCGAGCACCGTGTGCCGGTGGGCGGCCCGCGCCAGGCGCGTCTCCAGGTCGGGCAGCGCCCGCTCGGGCACCTCGCCGTAGAAGGCCAGCGTGATGTGCCAGGTGGGGCGGCCGGCCCAGCGCAGCCCCGGCACCTGCCCGACGTACGGCGCCACGGCGCGCTCGACCTCGTCGAGCGCCTCCTCAGGCGGGACCACGGCCGCGAAGAGCCTCATGTCATGCGATTGTCCCCGGACCGGGACGGCTCACGCCATCGCCAGCGCCGGTCTGGCCATCCGGTTGCCGATCAGCTTGGTCACCAGCACCGCCAGCCCGGTGCCCACCAGGACGAGCACGCCCGACAGCAGCACGCCCGTACGCGGCCCGCCCAGCTCCGACAGCCACCCGATCAGCGGCGCCCCGACGGGCGCGCCACCGGTGAAGACGAGCATGTAGATGCCCATGACGCGGCCCCGCATCTCGGGGGACGTGGCGATCTGCACGCTGGCGTTCGCGGCCGTGTTGATGGTGATCAACGCGATGCCGGTCGGGATGAGTAGCAGCAGATAGACCGGGTAGAAGGGGGCCAGCCCGGTCAGCACCTGGAACAGCCCGAACCCGATCGCCCCGGAGAAGAGCACCTTGCGCGAGAGCCTGGCCCGCCGCGCCGCCAGCAGCGCGCCGCCCAGCGCGCCCACCGCGAACATGCTGGAGGCCAGCCCGAACGACGACGCCCCCGCGCCGAACACCTCGCGGGCCATCAGCGCTATCGACATCGAGAACGACTGCGAGAACATCGACACGAAGGCGATCAGCAGGATCGGCATGAGCAGTTCCTGGCGTCCCAGGACGTACCGCAGCCCCTCCCGGAGCTGGCCCTTGGCCCTCGGCACCGGCTCGGACAGGTTGAGCTCGGAGCTGCGCATGAAGATCAGGCTGGAGATCACCGCGCCGAAGGTGAGCGCGTTGATCAGGAAGATCGGTCCCGTGCCGCCCAGCACGGAGATCAGGATGCCGGCCAGCGCCGGGCCGACCACGCGGGCCAGGTTGAAGATGGAGCTGTTCAGGGCGATGGCGTTGGGCAGGTCCTGCCGTCCGACCATCTCGACCACGAACGCCTGCCTGGTCGGCACCTCGACACAGGAGATCATGCCGAGCAGGAAAGCCATCACGAACACGTGCCAGACCTGCGCGGTGCCGGTCATGGTCAGCACGCCGATGGTGAGCGCGAGCACCGCCATCATCGACTGGGCGGCGATGAGGATGGGCCGCTTGGGGTAGCGGTCGGCGAGCACGCCGCCGAAGAGCCCGAACAGCAACATCGGCAGGAACTGCAGCGCGGTCGCCAGGCCGAGGGCCGCCGCGCTGCCTCCCGCGCCGTGCGGGCCCTTGGTCAGGTCGAGCACCAGCCAGTCCTGGGCGGTGCGCTGCAGCCAGGTGCCGACGTTGGAGACGGCGCCACCTGCCGCGAACATGCGATAGTTGCGAACCTTGAGCGACCGGAACATCCCGGTCTTGGGTTGCTCGGGTTCTATATCTTGCTGAGCTTCTCCAGGATCGGCGCCGCCTGCCGCAGGATCGACCGCTCCTCCGGTGAGAGCTCCTTCAGCCGCTGTGTCAGCCACGCCTCCTTGCGGCGGCGTTCCTCCTTCAGCAACGTCTGGGCGGCCTCGGTCACGGTCACGGTCACCTGACGCCGGTCGGTCGGGTGCGGGGTGCGTGCGACCAGGCCGCGTTCCTCTAGCGCGGCGATCACGCGCGTCATCGAGGGCGGTTGCACCTTCTCTAGCTCGGCCAATTCGCCGGGGGTTATCCCGGAATGCCGTTCCACGGCGGCGAGCGTCGCGAACTGGGTGGGCGTCAGCGAGTGCGCCGCCGCCTGACGCCGGAGTCGCCTGGTCAGCCTTGCCATCGATACGCGCAGGGCTGAGGCCAGGCCCGCGTCGCTGCGCAGGTCCATCTTGGGCTGGTTGTTCATTAGCACGTCTCATTACCTTTGCTAACTATATGCGAAGGCAAGATATTTCCCTAGGTCAGATTCGTCTCACCCCTTGATACCCCGAAGCCGCCCCACATGTGCGGGGCGGCTCCGAGAATGTCGAGGTCAGATCCCGATCGCGGCCCGGATCGGGCCGATGGCGAAGTAGAGCACGAACAGCGCGGTGACGCCCCACAGCAGCGGGTGCACCTCGCGCGCCTTGCCCCGTACGACCTTGACCAGCACGTAGCTGATGAAGCCGGCGCCGATGCCGTTCGAGATGGAGTAGGTGAACGGCATGACCACGATGGTGAGGAAGGCCGGGATGGCGATCTCGTAGTCGTCCCAGTCGATGTCGCGGATGGCGGTCATCATGAGGAAGCCGACGACGACCAGCGCGGGCGTGGCGGCCTCGTAGGGCACGACGGCGACCAGCGGCGCGAAGAAGATGGCCACCAGGAACAGCACGCCGGTGACCACGCTGGCCAGACCGGTCCGCGCGCCCTCCCCGACGCCGGCGGCCGACTCGATGTAGGTGGTGTTCGACGAGACCGAGCCGGCGCCGCCCGCCGCCGCGGCGATCGAGTCGACGAGCAGGATCTCCTTGGTCCGCGGCAGCGTGCCGTCGGCCTGGACCAGGCCCGCCTGGCGGCCGACGCCGACGATCGTGCCCATCGTGTCGAAGAAGTCGGTGATGAGCAGGGTGAACACGAACAGCACGGCCAGCAGCACGGAGATCCGGCTGAAGGCGCCGATCGGGTCGAACTCCGTGAACAGCGTCAGCGGGTTGTGGAAGCCGAAGATCTCGCCGGCCTTGGGAATGGCGGGAACGTTGAGCTGCCAGCCGCCGGGGCTCTCCGGCGTGGCCCGCTCCAGCTTGGTCAGCACCTGGACGACGACCGCCAGCACGGTCGAGACGACGATGCCGATCAGGATCGCGCCCTTGACCTTCCGCGCCACCATGGCCGCCGTGGCCAGCAGGCCGACGATGAACACCAGGACCGGCCAGGACGTGAGCTGGCCGCCGATGCCCAGCTCCAGCGGCGTGCCCGCGGCCTTGCGCACGAAACCGGCGTCCACGAAGCCGATCAGCGCGATGAACAGGCCGATGCCGACGCTGATGGCGGTCTTGAGCTGGGCCGGGATGGCGCGGAACACCGCCGTCCGCAGGCCGGTCAGCACCAGGACCGCGATGATGACGCCTTCGAGGAAGACCAGGCCCATGGCCTCCTCCCAGGTCATCATCGTGGCGATGTTGAAGGTCACGAACGCGTTCAGCCCGAGCCCGGCGGCCATCGCGAACGGCACCCGGCCGACCACGCCCATGATGATCGTCAGCACGCCGGCCACGAACGCCGTGCCCGCGGCGACCAGCGGCACCTGCGGGGTCGTGCCGTCGCCGATGACCTGGCCTTCGATGTCCTTGCCGTAGGCGAGGATGATCGGGTTCAGCACCACGATGTAGGCCATCGTGAAGAACGTGGCCAGGCCGCCGCGCACCTCACGGGAGATCGTCGAGCCTCGTTCAGAGATTGCGAAGAAACGGTCTATTGCATTACGCATGTCACTCACGCGCCGAAGAGTGACAGTAGTGGTGAACTGGGAAAAGTGTCCGCAATCGGATCGAGACCCGATTGGAAGCTAGGCTGGACACGTGAAGCAGCAGTGGCACCCCGATCCCGAGCCGATCAAGACCAACGACACGGCCGCCGTCGGGGTCGGCACCGCCCTGTGGGCCGTCGCGCTGATCGTCCTGCTCATCTTCCGCCCGGCGCCCGAGAACACGTGGTGGATCTGGACCTGCGTCACCGGGGTCGGGTTCGGCCTCTTCGGCATGTGGTTCGTCCGCCGTCCGCGCCGGGGGTGACGTTCGTCGTCCTCCGCACATCCTCGAAGTCGTCAGGAACCCATGTCTCTCCCCACCACCTGGACCGATGCCGTGTCCGATGCCGTGTCCGCAGGCCGGCCGGCATGAAGAAGGCGATGTCGGCGCTGCTCGTGGGAGCCGCCGTTCTCGCGGGCTGCGGCACCACGGGTGGGCCCGCGAAGCAGCCCGGTCCCGCCGGGAGCGCCGTCGCCTGGAGCCCGTGCGCCGGGCTGACCGGGCCCGACGGCAAGCCGCTGCCCGCCGACGCGTCCGTCCAGTGCGGGGCCGTGCGGGTGCCCCTCGACTACGGCGATCCCGGCGGCCGGAAGATCGACCTGGCGTTGATCCGGGTGAAGGCCACCGGCGAGCCCCTCGGCTCGCTGGTCTTCAACTTCGGCGGGCCCGGGGCGTCCGGCGTCGACACGCTGGCCCAGGTCGCGAAGGCGTTCGGCAGCCTGGGCGGCCGCTACGACCTCGTCAGCTTCGACCCCCGCGGCGTCGATCGCAGCGCCGGCGTCAAGTGCGGCGGCGAACTCGACGCCCTCCTCGCCGCGCCCACCGGCGCCGACGGCGACGCGACGTCGAAGAAGTTCGCCGCGGCCTGCGAGAAGGACTCCGGTCAGATCCTGCCCCACGTGGGCACCGTGGACGCCGCCGAAGACCTCGACCGCATCAGGGCCGCCCTCGGCGACCGGCGGCTCAACTACTTCGGCTTCTCCTACGGCACCCACCTCGGCGCCGTCTACGCCACCCGCTTCCCCGCGAACGTCGGCCGCTTCGTCCTCGACGGCGCCTTCGACCCCACGGTCACGTTCGAGGAGCGCGCCGTCACCCAGGCCACCGGCTTCGCCCGCGCCTTCGAGGCGTTCGCGAAGGACTGCGTGGCGCAGACCTGCGACCTCGGCCAGGACCCGGCCGCCGTCAAGAGCGCCGTCGAGAGGCTGCTCGACGCGCTCAGGAGCAAGCCGCTCAAGGTCGGCGACCGGGAGCTCACCTACGGCCTGGCCCAGCTCGCCGTCATCACCCCGCTGTACGCCAAGTCCGCCTGGCCGGTGCTGGAGCAGGCCGCCGCGGCCGGGATCAGGGGCGACGGCGCCACCCTGCTCGCCCTGGCCGACGCCTACACCGGACGGCGCCCCGACGGCACCTACTCCACCATGATGACCAGCCTGCAGGCCATCACCTGCGCCGACACCACCGAACGCCCGAGCGCCGCCGACATGGCCCGGGTCGACGACCGGATCAAGAAGATCTTCCCCATCCTGGCGGCGGACGGCGCCGCCACCGCCTGCGGCCACTGGCCCACGCCCGGCGACGACGCGGCCAAGCGCATCGACGCCACCGGCTCGGCGCCCATCGTGGTCATCGGCGGCAAGGGCGACCCGGCCACGCCGTACGAGTGGGCCACCGCGCTCAACGCCAAGCTCAGGACCGGCGTGCTCATGACGTACGAGGGCGAGGGACACGGCGCCTACCTGAGCGGCGACAGGTGCGTGACGCGCACGGTGGACACATACCTGCTGACCGGGAAGGTGCCCGCGGCGGGCACCACCTGCGCAGCCTGAACGGGAAAATGCCCGCGGCCGGGACCGCCCGCGCGGTCTGACAGCGGCGGGCCGCCTCCGCGACGGGGAGGCGGCCCGCCGGTCTCAGGACAGGTCGGCCTCGGCCAGCAGCAGCGGCACCGCCTCCGGGTCGCGCAACATCGCGGCCACGGCCAGCCGGTCGTTCCACTGGCCCGTGGCCCAGGCCAGCCCGCGGGCCAGCCCGTCGACGCCGGTGCAGTGGACCGCGCCCTCGAAGAAGCGCCATGTGCAGGCGACCCCGTCGACCAGCAGCTTCTCGTGCTCCACGTACGTCTCGGGCGCCGTCGGCAGCAGGGAGCGCACCTGCGGCGGCACGTCGCGCACCTCGCCCTGCGAGGTCACCTCACCGGTGGCCAGCTCGCCGGCCAGCGGCAGGTCGAGCAGCTCCGACAGCGCCTCGGCCAGGTCGTAGGAGGCCAGCACGAGGGGCCGGTCGGTGACGAGCTGCAGCAGGTCGGGGGCCTCGACCACCACCGCGTCCTCGGCGGCGGCCACCACGATGTCGCCGCCGAGCACCGCGCGCACCCGCGCGGGCGGCTCGACCCGGGCCGGGTCGACGGCGGCCAGCGCGATCCACAACGCCCGCAGCTGGGCCCGGTCGACCTCGATCGCCGGGTCGGCCATCAGCTCCAGCAGTTCTTCCGGCCCGCCGTGGGCGGCCAGCAGGTCGGTGAGCGTGGTGCGCACGCCGAGCATCGACAGCGCCGCCTCGTCGAGCCCGGCCGGGGCGTCGGCGTAGAGGCCCTGGAGGAGCGGGTCGGCGCCGGGCAGCCGCAGCTCAAGCGGCTTCCGGCCGCCGAGCACGGGACGGTGGGCCAGCCACCACGCGGTGTAGGAGGGCACCTCCACGCCCTCGACCCGCAGCGGGTGCAGCGCGGCCCGCAGCGGCGGCCGGGTCAGCAGCGGGAGCGCGGCCTCCCAGTCGGCCACCAGCTCAAGGTCGCGCACCGCCGCGAACTCGGCCACCACCGGCGGCACCGCGAGGTCGGGCAGCAGGTCGAGCACGTGGTCGAGCCAGTCGGCCTCGCCGTCGAGGTCGTGGTCGCAGTCGTCGTGGTCGAGCAGCACGTCGGAGTCGTGCGCGACGGCGAACCCGTCGAGCACGCCCGCCGCCGCCAGCACCCGCGGCCCGTAGGTCTCCTCCAGCTCGGGCGCGGCCACGCCGAGATGGGTGTCGGCGGCGAGCAGCCCGGCCAGCGCCCCGTCGGCGAGCATCAGCTCACCGGCCGGGTAGAGCTCGCCGTCGGCGCCGCGCAGCGCCAGCTCGGCCAGCCACGGCGCCTCGCCGGGAACCAGCCCGGACGCCGCCACCAGCGACAACACGGCCCGCGCGACCGGCTCGGGGTCGGAGCTGTCGAGCGACTGCGCGACGGCGGCCTTGGTCAGCGGGTCTTCCAGCACGGTACGCGGGGTCGCCTCGGCCGCGCCCAGCCTGAGCAGCGCCGGATGGGCCGCCTCCGGATGCACGATGCGCAGCCCGAGCGGGGTGAGGTCGAGGTCGGCCCCGCCGTCGGTCAGGATGAGCGTGCCGCGCGGGCCGCGCACCACGCGGCCGTCGGTCAGCGGCACCGGCAGCGCGCCCAGCGACTCGGGGTCGTCGGCGGGCAGCACCGCGTACAGGGAACGCCACCAGGACGGCTCACGCGCCTCCACGGCCTCGCCGGACAGCAGGTCGACCACGTCGGCCAGCTCCACCCGGCGCACGCCCAGGGCCACCATGGCGGGATGCCTGGCGGGCCACCCGGCGGGCAGCAGCCCCGGCACGAAGTCGGCCACGGTGTCGAGCAGCTCGGCGGTGGCGCCGGCCACGACGGCCGCTTCCCGGCCCGCGACCACCCAGCCGTCGCCCTCGGGCTCGCGCGCCGGATGCTCGACCCGCCACTCGGCGTCGGGCTCGTAGACCTCGGCCTCGGCGAAGGAGGGAGTGTGGACCGCGGGCGCGGGCGCCGACAACGCGGGCAGCAGCGGCGCGGACGGCAGGCGTTCGAGCACGGCCCGCCGGACGCGGGCGTCGAGCTCGCCCTTGCCCATGAGGGACGGCACCAGGTCGAGCAGCCTGGACGTGCGGGGCAACTCGCCCAGCAGCCGGACGTAGGCGTCGGCCACCCGCTCGACCAGGAAGTCGGTGAGCGGCCCCTTGGCGACGTGCCGCCGGTCGGTGGCCATGGGGAAGGACGCGATCAGCAGCGCGGGCAGGTCGATCGGCTCGTCGCTGGGCGTCGGGGCGTGCACGACGGGCGGCACGGCGGCGGGCAGCGGGCCGGGCTCGCCGGTGCCGGTGACGGGCACCGCCCAGCGCAGCGACCAGAAGGGCCGCGCCCGCTCCTCGGTCGGCCGGTCGGCGAACAGCCTGGCGACCTCGTCGGGGGTGAACTCGCCGGACTCCGACACGACGTGCCAGCCGTCGGCCACGACCGTGCGGGTGGCGCCGTCGAGGTCGATCTCGATGGCCTCCAGCGCGGGCAGACCGAGCAGCAGCGCCGGGCTGGTCTCGGCCAGCATCACCCGGACGGCGTCGACCGCCGCGGCATCGCGCAGCGGCAACCGGACGATCGTGTCGAACCCGTCGGGCACCTCCATCGGCGGCGCGTCGAACGGCAGCCTGAGCAGCGGCACGTGGCCCGCCCGGTCGGCCAGCTCCCCCGCCAGCACGGGAACGTCGGCGACCAGCTCGGACGTGCCGGCCCGCGACCAGCGCACCGAGCTGCCGCCGCGCGAGCCGATGGCCGGTTCGTCGCAGACGGAGACGACGGCCGCGAAGCCCACGCCGAACCGGCCGGCCGCGCCGATCTCGTCGCGTTTGCCCGACACGCGCAGCGTGGACAGGCCCTCCACGCCGGTCGCGTCGAGGGGGGCGCCGGTGTTGGCGGCCGTCAGCACGTCGCCGCGCAACGTCAGCCGCAACACCCCTGGCACCCCCGCGCGCAGCGCCGCGTCGGCGGCGTTCTGGGCGAGTTCGACGATCAGCCGGTCGCGGTAGCCGCCGAGCGCGAAGTCCTCCTCGGCGTTGGCGTCCTCGCGGAAGCGGGCGGGCGAGGCCGTCCAGGCGGAGAGGACGGCGGCTCGCATCCGGTCAGTGCCAAAGGTGTCGGTCATCGATCACGATCCTGGTCGAGTGAAGAGGGGCCAGGGTAGGTTAGCCCCCCTGACCGACGAAACCGCCGTTCCGCGCTCGCGCCCCGGTCAGGAGTGTCCGAGCTCCTCGGTGGCGGATTCGTCCACCGAGCCCTCTTCCTCCTCGATCAGGTCGTAACCCAGGTCGTCGAGGATCGGGCTGGCCTGCTCGACCGGCGGGGGCAGCACGGCCGCCTCCGAGTGGGCGCCGCAGCCGTGGTCGGCGGCGACGACCTTGCCGTCGTCGGGGGCGTACTCGTTGGTGCAGACGCCGAACGACAGCCGCAGCTCACCGGAGAGCAGCCAGTAGAACCCGCAGGTGGAGCACTGCGCGGGCGCGGCGTGTGCGATCGGAGTGTGCGGCCCGTGCTCGCCCGCGTGCCAGCGTCTGGCAGCCCGGTCCCTGCCGATGGCCGAGAGCACACGGGCTCGGCCCAGGCCGTACTCGAAAACCATCTGGCGGTCGGCATCTTCGTCGAGCTCGGTGAAACCGGGCGCCAGCCTGTCGTCGTCTTCCGGGGACGGCAGCAGGTCGCCGACGCCCAGGTCGCCCGGCCGCAGCCGCTCGCTCCACGGCAGCCACTCGGGGGCGAGCAGCGCGCCCGAGCCGGGCAGCAGCACGGCCTCGCTGACCGTGACCTTCTTCGCGCGCGAGGCACGGGTGACCGTGACGGCCCACCGCCAGCCGCGATAGGCCCGGTCGAGGCAGGCGAAGTAGTGGGTGACGATCCGGTCGCCCTCGCTCTCGAAGCCGAGGTGCTCGCCGGCCTCGCCCGGGTGCGCCAGCTCCTGCGCCGCGGCGCGCGCCAGATCGACTGCGGCGACACAGGCCTGGTCGGGAGCGGGGACGCGGGCCCGGGTGCGGCTCATCGGGCCGCCTCCGCCTGAAGGTGCTGTTCGCTCACACTTCATTCTCACCCATGGCCGGACCGGGCAGGCCCACAACCGCCGATCCGAGGCTGAGAACAGGGGTGAATCGGGTAAGACTGGTAGACGTGGGGGGCGGCTGGGAGCAGGCTCGGGAGATCTCGCGGCGGGTGGGTCATGCCATCGGCGGCGCGGGTCGTGCCGGCGTGCGCGCGGGCCGGGCCACCGCGAGCGGCACCGTCCGGGCCGGCCGCGCCACGGCCAGGGGCGCCCACCAGGTCGGCAGGGCGACCAGGAAGCTCACCTACGCGGGCGGCGCGGGCCGTACCGGGCTCGGGCGGCTGATCGAGCTGTCGGCCGGCAACAGCGCCGCCGACGCGCTGGTCACCGTCGCCCTGGCCAGCACGGTGTTCTTCGGCGTCCCGGTCGGCGAGGCGCGCGGGTCGGTGGCGCTCTACCTCGTCATCACGATGTTGCCGTTCGGGCTGCTGGCGCCGTTCGTGGGGCCGATCCTCGACCGGTTCAGGTCGGGGCGCCGCTACGTGATGGCGGGCACGCTGTTCGGCCGGGGGCTGCTCTGCTTCGCCATGGCCGCCGCGGTGGGGGCGGGCGACCTGCCGACGCTGTTCATCGGCGCGCTGGGCGTGCTGGTGTTGTCGAAGGCGTACAACGTGTCCAGGGCGGCGATCATGCCGAGCGTGCTGCCCGCCGACATCACGCTGGTCTCGGCCAACGCGCGGGTGGCGCTGTTCACGCTGGTGGCGGCCGGGGTGGCGGTGCCGGTCGGCGCGGGCCTGACCGCGTGGCTGGGCAGCGCCGTGGTGCTGCGCGTGGCCATGCCGGCGTTCCTGCTGCTCGGCGTCGCCGCCGTACGCCTGCCGCGGCACGTCGACTCGCCCGACCAGGAGGAGGAGGGCGTGGCGCCGCGCTGGCGCACCCTGCTCAAGGTGGGCCCGGCGGTGGCCGAGGCGGTCTGGGCCAACGTGGCGCTGCGGATCTTCTCCGGTTTCCTGGTGTTCTTCCTGCTCTTCCTGGTCCAGGACCAGGCGGTGCCGTGGCTGGCCCGGCCGACGGCGGCCACCTCGTTCTTCGACGTGCCGAAGACGATCGCGCTGCTCGCCCTCGCCGCCGGGCTGGGCGGCCTGGTCGGCGCCGCGGTCGCCAACTGGACGCGCAACCACGCCCCCCAGGTGATCGTGCTGGTCACGCTGGCGGTGACGGCCGCGACCACGATCGCCACGGCCGTCTTCTTCGACCTGTGGACGGCGCTGGCGGTCTCGCTGGTCACCGCGTTCGCGCAGGAGCTGGGCAAGCTCGCGCTCGACGCGATCGTGCAGCGGGAGATCGGCGAGGAGGTGCGCTCGTCCACGTTCGGGGTGGTCGAGGCGGTGCTGCAGTTCGCCTGGGTGTTCGGCGGCCTGCTCGGGCTCGTGCTGTCGCTGGCCCGCAGCGCCCTGGCCGGGTTCGTCGCGCCGGCGGTCGTGCTGACCGGCGTGCTGGGCTGGCTGCTGGTCACCAGGCGCGGGCGGGTGCGGGCGGCCGACGCCAAGCTGGCCAGGCAGCGGGCCGAGGCCCCCGATCAGCAACGGACCGAGACCCTCGACCGCACCAAACCCCTGACGAACCCCAACGGTTAGGCGTCGAGGTCGTCCGCGACGGCCCTGAGCACCTGGGCGATCTTCTTGGCGTGCGCCGCCTCGGGGTGCTTGCCGCGCTGGTAGGAGGTGGAGACGTCGTCGAGCAGTTTGATCAGGTCTTCGACGATGACGACCATCTCGTCGGGCGTCTTCCGCTTGGTCTTGGGCTTCGTCTTGGCCAGGGTCGGCGGCTGCTCCAGGATCCTGACCGACAGCGCCTGCTGGCCCCGGCGTCCCTCGGCCACGCCGAACTCCACCTTCTGGCCTGGCTTGAGCGGGCCGGCGTTTGTGGGAAGCGCGGAGGAATGCACGAAGACCTCACCGCCGTCGTCACGGGTGAGGAAGCCGAAACCCTTGTCGGCGTCGTACCACTTGACCTTGCCACTCGGCACAGGAGGACCTCGTTCAAACAGTCGAAAAGGATGAATGGATGTAGGTTATGCCCCGAAGCGCGCGGAGGCGACCGGGAAAATGCGGGGCAATTACCGTAGTTCGTCGCGGGCACGCCAACCGGCGAACCAGTCGGCGAATTCGGTCAGGTCGCCGAGCGCCACATCGGCTCCGTGCTCACGCAGCTCTCCCACTGTGTAAGGGCCCGTCGCGACGGTGACGCTCATGGCGCCGCCCGCGCGTGCCGCCTCGATGTCGGCGACATGGTCACCAACATAAGCCGCCGCGCCGAAGCGCGCGAGTGCCGATCCCTTGGCTGCGCCGAACACCGATCCGACCACTTCGTCCACGGCCAGCCCGAGCAGTTCGACGGTGCCGGCGGCGTCGCGCGGGTTCTTGCCCGTCACCACGATCACCCGGCCGCCGCGGGCCCGTACGGCGGCGATGGCCTCGTACGCGCCCGCCATCGCGGTGTGCACCGGAACGCCCACCGCGGGATAGATCTCGCGGAACAGCTCGGCGGCCGCGGGAATGGCCTCCGCGGGCATCCAGTTGGCCAGCTCGTACTCAAGCGGCGGCCCCAGCCGGGTGACGATCTCCCCGCTGTCGATGCGCACACCCAAACGGCTTGACAGCTCGTCGTAAACAGCCGCGATGCCTGATCGCGTGTCGGCCAATGTCATGTCCAGGTCGAAACCCACTGAGGTAGTCACCCGTGCAGGATGCCAAACGCCGCATCGACGTCGGTAACGGCCCTTGTTGTGAGACTCGTTGTGGGACTCTGGGAATGGGCAGAAAGGAATTACTTATCGGAGAGGAGTGACCGTGTCCGAGACCCCCCGCACGACCGGCACGGAGGACCGGCTCGCCGCCGCCGCTCCCCGCCCCCATCGGCCCGCCCGGCCGCGCGGCACGCCGGCGACGGTCTGGCAGCGGGTCGTGGCGATGGCGGCGTACGTGGTGCGGCTGGCGTCCAGGGCGGCGGCGCTCTCCTTGGTGTTCCACGCGCTCTTCACGGTGTTCCGGGCCAACCCGGCCAACCCCTGGTACCAGCTCGTCGAGTCGCTGGCCTCGGGGGTGTCGCTGGGGCTGGCCGACCTGTTCCAGCTCGCCGACCCGCGCTGGACCACGTTCGTCAACGACGGCCTGGCCGCGGTGGTGTGGCTCATGGCCGGTTCGGCGGTCGCGGGCCTCGTCAGGCGCGCGGCGGCCTAACGACTACTCTCATTACGGAGGTATCTGCACAGACATGACCAGATCGACCCGTGAGCGGATCATCGACGAGGCCCTGCGGCTGTTCGCCGAGCGTGGCTACTCCGCCACCTCCGTGGCCGAGATCGAGGCCGCCTCAGGGCTCTCCCCCGGCGCCGGAGGGCTCTACAGGCACTTCAAGTCCAAGTACGAGGTGCTCGCGGCCGCGATCAACGAGCATGCCACCCGCACCAGGAGCCAGGTCGCCGAGAGCCTGGCCGAGCTGAGCACCATGGAGGCCGCCGCCGGCCTGGAGGAGCGCCTGTCGCTGCTGTGCCGGGCGGGTCTGGCCAAGGTGCGGGAGGAGTCCGAGCTGACCCGGGTGTTCTTCCGCGACCTGAGCCAGTTCCCCGAGCTGGTCGCGGTGGTCCGCGAGGGCCTGCTCCAGCCCATGTTCGACGCGATCACCACCTGGTTCCGCGCCCAGCCCGAGTACGCCGACACCGACGTCGACTGGACGGGCATCGCGGCCGTGCTCGGCGGCTCGGTGGTCCACTACCGGCTGTTCCAGGAGACCGTGGGCGAGATGCCGGGCCACGCGGAGAAGGACCAGTTCGTCACCGCCTGGGTACGCCTGGCCGTCGGCCTGCTCCCCAGCCCCGCGCCGGTCAGCTGACGTCGAGCAGCCGGTAGCCCAGCCAGGCGGCGCCCAGGGCCGTACCGATCATGAACATGACCCCGCTGACCTCGAAGAACCGGGCGACGAACGCCTCCAGGTCCGGCTCGGCCACCTGCAATCCGGCGACGAGCACGCCGCCGACCGTGTAGCCGAACAGCGGCGCCCCGGCACCGGCCAGCTTGTCGCCCACCGTCCACGTGTCGCTGAACAGCACGGCCGCCGCCCCCGCCGCCCAGACCAGCACCGGAACCTGGAAGATCGCCACGGCCGGCAGCCCGAACGGCACCAGCGACGCGGCCAGCACCAGCATCACGATGGCGGCGACGTCCCGCGGACGTTCCCTGAGGGCCCTTCCGCGGGCGGCCACCGGGCCGGTCGCGGCCGTGACGGCCGGGAGACGCAGGGTGGACCGCGCGCCCGCAGGCGTTCTCGGTGAGCCGGTGGCGGGGGCCGCTGGTGGTCGGGCCAGGCGGTGGGCCTCGCGTTCCGCCAGGGCCGCCGGGTCGCCGAAGCGTGCCAGCACCTTCGCGACGTCCCGGGCGTTCGGGCTCCCCCGGCGCTCCGCCTCGATGTCGGCCCGCAGCCGCCGCGCGAAGTCGAGCCGCTGGTCGGGCCTGAGCACGCCGTGGGCGGCGTCGGCCGCCTTGCTGACGTAGTTCAGCACCATTTGGTCCGCACGCTCTGTCACGTCCGGCAATGCTGCCCCCGATCAGGGGGGACATACCATGGCAACGATGGAGTTCACGGAGTGGATCAGGGGGCGCACCGACGAACAGCTTCGGGCGCTCGTCTCCGCGCGTCCCGAGTTGATCACTCCGGTGCCCGCGCATCTGGAGGGGCTGGCCGCGCGGGCCGCCAGCCCTTCGGCGATCGGCAGGGTGCTCGACCGGCTCGACCGGTTCACGCTGGCCGTCGTCGAGACGCTGGCCGTACAGGACGGGCCGGTGACGAAGGCGGCGCTGCGCGGCCTGGTCGGGCGGGCGCTGGCGGCGGGCCGGCCCGAGCCCGCGCTCACCGCGGCCCTCGACCGGCTGCGTGACCTGGCGCTGGTCTTCGGCCCCGACAACGCGCTCGACCTCGGGCCGGGCGTGCGCAAGGTGCTGGAGGAGCCCGCCGGGCTCGGCCCCAGGGCCGCCGACGTGTTCCGGCACCACCCGCCCGAGCAGCTCGACGAGATGGCCGACGACATCGCCCCCGGCACCGCCGGCCCCGGCAAGGAGCGGCTGGCCGCCGTGCTGGCCAGCCCCGAGGCCCTGGTGGAGGCGGTCTCGCCCGAGGCCAGGGGCGCGCTCGACCAGCTCGTGTGGGGGCCGCCGACCGGGCGGGTGCCCAACGCCAGGCGCGAGGTGCGCGTGGCCTCGGCGCGTTCGCCCATCGAGGAGCTGCTGGCGCGCGGGCTGCTCGCGGCCACCGGCGAGGAGAGCGTGACGATGCCCCGCGAGGTGGGCCTCCACCTGCGCGGCGGGCGCGTCCACCGTGACCTGCTCGCCGTGCCGCCCGCGCTCGGCGGGGCCGCGCGCGACCGGGAGCTGGCCGACCGCACGGCGGCGGGCCAGGCGTTCTCGTTCGTCAGGTCCGTGGAGGAGCTGTGCGAGCGGTGGAGCGTCGATCCGCCAGGGGTGCTGCGCACCGGCGGGCTCGGCGTACGCGACATGAAGCGCACCTCGACCGACCTCGACCTACCCGAATGGGCGGTGGCGCTGGTCGTCGAGGTGGCGCACGCGGCGGGGCTGGTCGCCGCGGGCGGCGGCGTCGACGGCGAGTGGCTGCCGACCTCCGGCTACGACCTGTGGCGGGTCAGGGCCACCGCCGACCGCTGGGTGACGCTCGCCGCGGCCTGGCTGCACATGGACCGCGTGCCCGGCCTGGTCGGCGAGCGCGACGAGCGTGACCGGCCGCTCAACGCCCTGCACACCGACCTGCGCCGCGCCTCCGCGCCGGGGGTGCGCAAGGCCGCCCTCGGCGTGCTGGCCGCCGCGCCGGGCCTCGCGCCCGACCGCGACTCGGTGCTCGAACGCCTCGCCTGGGAGCAACCGCGCCGCCGCGGGCCGCTGCGCGAGCAGCTCACCGAGTTCGCGCTGCGCGAGGCCGAGCAGATCGGCGTGACCGGGCTCGGCGCGCTGTCCGGCCACGGGCGGGCGCTGCTCGAAGGCGGCGACGCGGCCCGGTTGCTCGCCCCGCTGCTGCCCGAGCCCGTCGATCACGTGCTGCTGCAGGCCGACCTCACGGCCGTCGCCCCCGGGCCGCTGACCAGCGAGCTCAACCGCTGGATGACGCTCACCGCCGACGTCGAGTCCAAGGGCGGGGCGACCGTCTACCGCTTCGGCGAGAGCTCGATCCGGCGGGCGCTCGACGCGGGGCACGGCGGCGAGGAGCTGCTGGCCATGCTGTCCCGCCATTCGGCCACGCCGGTGCCGCAGGCCCTGTCGTACCTCGTGACGGACGTGGCCCGGCGGCACGGGCGCATCCGGGTGGGCACGGCGAGCGCCTACGTCCGGTGCGACGATCCGGCGCTGCTCGACCAGATCACCGCCGACCGCCGCGCCGCCGCGCTGCGCCTGCGCCGGCTGGCCCCCACCGTGATCGCCTCGCGCTCGTCCAGGGCGGCGCTGGTGGACTCGCTGCGGGCCATGGGGTACGCGCCGGTCGCCGAGTCGCTCGACGGCGACGTGATCATCTCTCAGCTCGACAGCAGGCGTACCGAGGGGGTGGCGCCCGTACGCGCCGTGGCCTCGGTCAACGGGCTCGATCCCGAGGTGGCCTCGGCGGCCGTACGCGCGCTGCGCGCGGGCGACGCGGCCCACCTGGCGCGGCGCGAGCCGGTCGACGCCCCGGGCGGCGCGGTGCCCCGGGGCCCCGCCACGGCCACGATCTCGGCCCTCCAGGACGCCATCAAGCAGGGCGTACGGGTGTGGATCGGGTACCTCGACTCGCAGGGCAACGCCACCTCACGCATCCTGGAGCCGGCCCGGATGGAGGGCGGCTACCTGACGGCGTACGACGAGACCAGGGCGGCCGTCCACCGCTTCGCCCTCCACCGCATCACCGGCGTCGCCGGCCTCTGACGGCGTACGCGCCGGGCCGGGGTCAAGCGGGCCCGAGGGTGAGCGCGTGGGCGGCGAGCCGCCCTGTGGACCCCTCGGCGGTGGACAGGCGTCGCAGGTGGGTCGCCGCGTCGGCCGGGTAGCGCAGGGACAGCCCGCCGCACAGCCCCACGACCGCCGCGACCGCCCGTGGATCGGCCGGGTCGCCGGCCCAGGTGAGCGCGAGCCGCAGGGCCTCGGGGGCGAGGGCGTCGTCGGCGCAAATGTACGACAGCGCCTCGCCCGCCGCCAGCCGTTCGGCCGGCCGCCCCTGGGCCCACACCTCCAGGAACTCCTGTTGCGCCTCCTTGAGCGAGCAGGCGGCCAGCAGCGCCACCCCCTCGGCCGCCCGCGCCCGTACGTCGTCCCCCTCGCCGGCCAGCGAGCGCGCCCATTCGCGCAGCGGCTGCCACAACCAGAAGCCGTACCGGGCGACCAGCTCCCCGAGCACCTGCGCGCGATGGTCCGGGACGCGGAAGACGACGCGGCCGTCGTGCACGGCGATCAGCGGATGCGGCGCCCCGGCCGGCCGCGGCCCCGCCTCGTGGGCCTCCCTGGTCCGCTCGAACCCGGCCAACCGGCGGGCGAACTCCGGCTCGGGCAGCCCGTGCGCGAACGCGAGCGCCGCCACCGCGCGTACCTCGTGCATCGGCGGCTTGGTGTCGAACCAGGCGGCCACCTCCTCACCCGCGGGTTCGTCGTCCCGCACCAGGCGCGTGGCCAGGCGGACGACCTCGGCGGGCGTGGGCAGCGCCAGCGCGCGGACCCGGGCGGTGGCGGCCCCGGCGGGCGCGTTCCGGCCGCCGAACGCGCTCAGGTACAGGTCGAACAGGTCACCGGGGTCGGGCGCGCCCCACGGCTGCTCCACCTCGACCGCCTGCGACGGATCGCCGTTCCTGGTGATCACCAGGTACGACCCCAGCTCGGCGAGCTTGCGGGCCAGGTTGAGCAGCTCGATCCGGTCGGTGCTGCCGGCGATCCAGTCGTGCAGCAGGTACGCCCGCCCCGGCCCGTACTCGGTCCTGGAGAGCAGGTCGGCGGCGCTGCCGGCGGGTGAGAGCACGGTGATCCTGCCCTCGGCCAGCGACATGCGCGACAGCAGGGCGATGGCGCCGAGCCGCTTGCCCATGTCCGCCTCCCCCACCAGCACGAGCAGGTGGCGCATGGACAGCCGGCGCACCGCGTCGGCGAAGCCGGCGGGCTCCAGGTACGAACGCAGCAGGGTGTCGGCCGCGCGCCGGTCGAGGTCGCGGGCCACCGGGACGACCAGGGGCCCGAGCTGCTCGATGATGGCGATCACGCTCTGGGTGAGCGTTTTGTCGTCGAGGTCGGTCCCGCCTGGTTCAGGCGTGTCGATCACGAAGTCCCCTCGGGCCTGACGGGAAAGTTGTCTACGGAAAAAGTTTTTCCCGAAACTTTTTGTCCGGCAAGTTGTTTCCCCGGCTTATGGATTGAGCGTGCGCCGCCTGGCTGCCGCCGTTCCGACCAGGCGTTCCTCGCGAAGCTCGCGGCCACGGCCGCCGGCGCGCGCATGTCGATCATGTCCTCCATTGCTCTGGGCGACGGGCCGGTGACAAAACCGAAGTAGGTGCCATCTGGTAGCACGGATCCCTACTTATCTCACCAATACACGATCTAGCGCCACCCGAAAACTCGAATGACCCTCTAGGCCGATATTGGACATTTACTGGGCATGAGAGCATCATCCACAATCGTCAGTCAAGGGTGGACACGAGGACGATCAGGGTTGACTGCGCACGGGCCGTCCCATCAGGTTGTGCATGTGACCGAGCAAACGCTGGGCCAGCTGGCCGAGGAGTCATGGAACCGGTTCGACGACCACGACTCGGTGTTCTACGACGGGGTCTGGCACCGCAGCCACGCGCTCGCCGAACGTGCGCGGCGGATGTGCGGCGGGTTCGTCGAGGCCGGGATCCGGCCGGGTGACCGGGTGGTCGTGATGATGGCGACCTCCCCCGAGGTCCCGATCGTCTACCAGGCGTTGTGGGCGGCGGGCGCGGTGGTGACGCCCGTGGTCTTCCTGGTGGGGGCCGAGGAACTGCGGCACATCCTGCTCGACAGCGGCGCGTCCGCGGTCGTCACCTCGCCCGAGCTGGCCGAGACCGTACGGGCCACCGCGGTGGACGTCCCCATATATGTGGACACGGCCGAGCTGGAGACCGCCGCCGAGCACGAACGGGTGCGCAGGGACCCCGGCGACCTGGCCGCGCTCATGTACACCGGCGGCACCACGGGCGTCGCCAAGGGCGTCATGCTGAGCCATCGCGGGTTGTGGAAGGTCGCCAAGGACGCATACGAAATTTCCCACCAAGAGGGGAAAAATCGTGCGATTGTGCCTGTGCCGCTCTCGCACGCGTACGGGTTGATCATCACCGTGGCCGGGCTGCACGCGACCGAACCCCAGCAGGCCGTGCTCATGCGCTGGTTCGAGCCGAAGGCGTTCCTGAGCCTGGCCGCCGAGCAGCACGTCCAGTACGGCACCGTCGTCCCCGCGATGATCCACATGCTGCTCGCCGAGCCGCTGGAGGCCCATCCGCTCCCCGACCTGGCCTACCTCACCTGCGGCGCGGCTCCGCTGGGCCGGGAGGCGCTGCAGGAGTTCGAGCGCCGGATGCCGGGCACGCAGATCCTGGAGGGCTACGGCCTGACCGAGACCAGCGCCGTCACCACTTTCAACCCGCCGGGCAGGCGGCGGCCCGGCAGCGTCGGCCTGCCGCTGGCGGGCTACACGATCACCGTCCGCGACTCCGCCGGAGAGGCGGTGGAGTGCGGCGACGTCGGCGAGATCTGCGTCAGCGGCGACTCGCTGATGCTCGGCTACTGGGGCGAGCACGAGCCCGACCCCGAGGGCACCGCACTGGACGGCGACGAGCTGCGCACCGGCGACCTCGGCTGCGTGGACGACGACGGCTACCTCTACATCGTCGACCGCAAGAAGGACCTGATCATCCGCGGCGGCTTCAACGTCTTCCCCCGCGACGTCGAGGACGCGCTCAACCAGCATCCCGATGTGGTCATGTCGGGCGTCGTCGGCCGCCCCGACCCGCGGCTGGGCGAGGAGGTCGTGGCGTTCGTGCAGCTCAGGCCGGGGGCCGAGGAGAGTGCCGAGGAGCTGATCGAGTGGGCGCGCGACCGGGTCGGACGGGTGAAGTACCCGCGCGAGGTGCGGTTCGTCGAGTCGATCCCGGTCACCAGCGTGCTCAAGCTCGACAGGAAGGCCCTGCGCGGCCGGTTCTGACCTTCCGCGCACACCGGGCCAGGCGCGTCCGTATTCCGTGATAAACGTTGACGTGTCTGGAGGTGAACGTGAGTCAAGAAGATCCGTCCGGCTACCCGTACCTGCCCTACGGGGCGCCCTACGGCGAGCAGCCACCTCCGCAGTACGGCTACGGCTACGGCGTCCCGCCGCGGCGCGACGAGGGCCCGCAGGCCGGCGCCATCGTCGCCGTCGTGCTCAACTTCCTGTCCCTGGCCTCCTGCCTCAACGTGCTCGGGCTGCCCGGCGGCATCCTCGCCGCCGTGGCGCTGACGCGGGCCCGCGAGCAGCCCGGGAGCGCCCGTTCGCTGCTGCTCTGGAGCTGGGTGCTGTTCGGCGCCGGTCTCGTGCTGAACGTCGCGCTCTTCCTCTTCCTGGGCCTCACCGGCCGCCTGGACGACTGATCGATTACCCGTTCCGGGACTGTTCCTGCCGTCGTGTGTGTTGGATAAGGGTCAACCGTAGGAAGGGATGTCCGTGAACGACGGCCCGCTCATCGTCCAGTCGGACAAAACGCTGCTGCTCGAAGTCGACCACGAGAAGGCCGACGCGTGCCGCAAGGCGATCGCGCCGTTCGCCGAGCTCGAACGCGCGCCCGAACACGTCCACACCTACCGCGTCACGCCGCTGGCCCTGTGGAACGCGCGTGCCGCCGGCCACGACGCCGAGCAGGTCGTCGACGCGCTGATCGGCTTCAGCCGCTACCCGGTGCCGCACGCGCTGCTCGTCGACATCGCCGAGACCATGGCCCGTTACGGCCGCCTGCGCCTGGAGAAGGACCCGGTCAACGGCCTGGTCCTGACCTCGACCGACCGCGCGGTGCTCGAAGAGGTGCTGCGCTCGAAGAAGATCCAGCCGATGCTGGGCGATCGTCTCGGCGCCGACTCGGTCATCGTGCACCCGAGCGACCGCGGCAACGTCAAGCAGGCGCTGCTCAAGCTGGGCTGGCCCGCCGAAGACCTGGCCGGCTACGTCGACGGCGAGCACCACCCCATCAAGCTGCTCCAGGACGGCTGGGAGCTGCGCCCCTACCAGCGCGAGGCGGCCGACGCCTTCTGGCACGGCGGCTCCGGCGTGGTCGTGCTGCCCTGCGGCGCGGGCAAGACCATCGTGGGCGCGGCGGCCATGGCCCACGCGCAGGCCACCACGCTGATCATGGTGACCAACACGGTCAGCGCCCACCAGTGGAAGACCGAGCTGCTCAAGCGCACCACGCTGACCGAGGACGAGATCGGCGAGTACTCCGGCAACAAGAAGGAGATCCGCCCGGTCACCATCGCCACGTACCAGGTGATGACCACCAGGCGGAAGGGCGTCTACAGCCACCTGGAGCTGTTCGACGCGCGCGACTGGGGCCTGATCGTCTACGACGAGGTCCACCTGCTGCCCGCGCCGATCTTCAGGATGACCGCCGACCTCCAGGCCCGCCGCCGGGTGGGCCTGACCGCGACGCTCGTGCGCGAGGACGGCCGCGAGGGCGACGTGTTCTCCCTCATCGGCCCCAAGCGCTACGACGCGCCGTGGAAGGAGATGGAGAACCAGGGCTGGATCGCGCCCGCCGACTGCGTCGAGGTGCGGGTCACGCTGACCGACGAGGAGCGGCTGGCGTACGCGATGGCCGAGGCCGAGGAGCGCTACCGCTTCTGCGCCACCACGCCGTCCAAGACGTACGTGACCGAGGCGCTGGTCCGGCGGCATCTGGGCGAGCAGGTGCTGGTCATCGGCCAGTACATCGACCAGCTCGACGAGCTCGGCGAGCACCTCAACGCGCCGGTCATCAAGGGCGAGACCAGGGTCAAGGAGCGTGAGCGTCTCTACCAGGCGTTCCGCGACAAGGAGATCCAGGTGCTGGTGGTGTCGAAGGTGGCGAACTTCTCCATCGACCTGCCCGAGGCGGCCGTCGCGATCCAGGTGTCGGGCACGTTCGGGTCGCGGCAGGAGGAGGCGCAGCGGCTCGGACGGGTGCTGCGGCCCAAGGCCGACGGCGGTGGCGCCCGGTTCTACACGGTGGTCAGCAGGGACACGGTCGACCAGGAGTTCGCCGCCCACCGGCAGCGCTTCCTGGCCGAGCAGGGGTACGCGTACCAGATCATCGACGCCGACGACGTGCACGACGAGGTGTGACGGGGTTGAATGCCCGGCCGCTCGTTGCCTGAGCGGCCAGGCACGGCGTTTATGTCACGTCCACGAGACTCCACGGGTCGTCGACATCGAACCACCCCCCTCACCTGCGTACTATCACGCCGCCTGCGACATACCCTCATGATCCGACAAACGCACCTGAAATGCCCGACTTTTTCGGTATTCCCACGTTCACTCAGAGATACGTTCTTTGCCGGGTTCGCTACCTGGCCCCGGAACTCCTACGGCTCCAGCCAGTCGCCAATGGGCTGATCGAGAGTTCGGCTCTGACGCCGGGTCGGTTCACGCGAGCAGGAGTGTGGCCAGTGCCGGGCCGAAGGCGCCGCCCAGCTGGTAGCAGAGGGTGAACAGGCTCACGGCGGTGGCCCGGTGCTCGTGCGGCACGACCTCGCCGACGCGGGCCGCGTACCAGGCCATCGCCGCTGTGGCGGCGAACACCGCGAACGCGGTGGACGCCACGACGAGCACCGGCCAAGGGGAGAGCAGCGGCAGGGCGACAGCCACGGCGCCCGTGGTCAGCAAGACAGGTCGGGTGACGGCCGCACCGAGCCGGGAGGTCCACCTGCTGAACGACAGTGAGGCGATCGAGCCGGCGGTCAACATCATGAGCGTCATCAGCCCGATCCGCTCGGTCGTCCAATGGTGTTCCAGCAGCCGGGGCACGGTGTAGAGCAGGGCGAAGTAGGAGGTGGACAGCGTGCCGGCCGCCGCTGCCGCGGTGACGAACGCCCGGGAGCGGATGACCGGCCGAGGGACGAACCCCGCGGGCTTCCTGCGGACGCGCAGGGTCAGCAGCAGGCCCGTCACGGCGGCGGCGGCAGCCGCCGCCAGTTCGAGACGCGGGATCAGGACCAAGGCGCTGACCAGCGTCACCACCAGCAGGACCCCGATGACGTCGGTGCGGGCGGCGGTGGCTTCCCGGCTGCCGTGATGCGCGGCGTGGCGGAGGACGGCGGGGACGGCCAGCAGTGCGGGCAGGGACAGCAGCAGCGGCACCCGCCAGGAGATCACCGACAAGGTCGAGCCGGCCAGCGGGCCGAACGCGCCGACCAATCCGACCCCGGCGGTGATGGCGCCTGCTCGCGAGGTGGTCCCGGCCAAGGTGATGGCGATGGTGACCAGGCCTCCTCCGCCGGCGGCCTGGGCGGCGCGGCCGGCCAGCAACACCGGCAGCGCGGGTGCGCCGGCCACCAGAAGTGTGCCGAGAAGTATGAGGGTGGCATTGACGAGTGTGGCGGCGCGCATGCCGCGGGTGCGCAGCAGGGCGGCGGTGAGCGGAGCGCCGAGGACGCCGCCCCAGCCGAAGGCCGTGGCGGCCCAGGTGGCTTCGGCGGCCGAGACGCCCAGGGCACGGGCCAGCTCGGGGATGACGGTGATGGTGCTGTTGGCGCTGAGTGAGGTCGGCGTGGCCAGGAGAACGAGGTAAAGGACGGCGATGTGTCTCTTCTGCGCGGTTGCGGGGATCACCCGCCTCAAAGTACACCAATCAGTTTCCCATTGACACTGACTAGTATACTTTGGTCGCGTTGTCTGAACTCCCGAGGAGAGACATGCCCGAGCTCACCGTCCTGGCCTTGTCCGGCAGCCTGCGCGCGGGCTCCCACAACACGGCCCTGCTGCACGCGGCCCGCGCGCTCGAACCCGGCGGGTTCGTCATCGACATCGATCACGACCTGGGCCGGCTGCCCCTCTACAACCAGGACCTGGACACCGGCACGCCACCGGCGTCGGTCACGACGCTGCGCGCCCGCATCGCCGCCGCCGACGCCTTGCTGATCGCGACGCCGGAGCACAACGCCTCCGTCCCGGCCGCGCTGAAGAACGCCATCGACTGGGCCAGCACGGCCCCCGAAGGGCTGCTGCGGGGCAAGCCCGTGGCCATCGCCGGCGCCTCGCCTGGACCGTTCGGCTCGGTACGCGCCCAGCTCGCCCTTCGCCAGATCCTGGCCTCGGTGGGAGCGGAAGTCGTCGTCAAGCCGGAGGTGACGGTCTTCCACTGCGACACCCGCTTCACGCACGACCGCCGACTGACCGACCCGGACACCACCGACCTGCTGCGCGAACTGCTCGACGCCCTGGCCCGCAAGGCCCGCCAGAGCCCCGGACGCCCCTACACTGCACCGAGGAGTTTCCAGCGGGAAGGACGTTGATGACCCTGCGCCAGGCCGAGCCGTACGGCCGACCGGAAAAGCGCCAGGCGATCACCCGTGCCGCCCGTCGCGTGTTCGGCCGCGACGGCTACACCCGGGCCAGCGTAGACGCGATCGCCGCGGCGGCGGTGGTGTCCAAACGGACCATCTACCGGCACTTCACCGACAAGGAGCAACTGTTCCTGACCGTCGCGCTGGAAGGCGCGGACGAGGTCACCGCAGCGATCGCACAGATCATGGACCGACACCTGCACAAGATCGTGGATCTGGAGCAGGACCTGATCGACTTCTCCCTCGACCGGGTCGCCGCGGTCACCGCCTTCCCCGACCACTTCGCCCTGGTGCGGGCCATCGAGGCGGAGGCGGCCCACATCCCACCGCCGATCCTCAAGGCATGGGTCGCGGCCGGCCCGCAGACCGGGCACCTGCGCCTGGCGCCGTACCTGCGCCGGATCGCCGAGCGCGGCCTGCTACGGATCGACGACGCCGACGTTGCCGCCGCCCACCTCACCCTGCTGACCGTCACCGACGTGAACCAGCAGACCTTCTACGGTGCCATACCGCTTTCCACGGAGGAGATCACCCGGCTCGTCACCGCGGGCGTGCAGGCCTTCCTCCGCAGCTATGCCGCCACCGCCGGGTAGCACACCGACACCGCTCAGCCCGGTGCAGGTCATGTGGGCAACGGCGTCACAGCGGGGGCGATGAGGGCAGGCGCACGGTCACCGTCAGCCCGCCTTCCTCGCGTGGTTCGGCCACCACCGTGCCTCCATGGGCTCGGGCGGTAGCACGCACGATGGACAGGCCCAGCCCGGTGCCACGGTCGGAGCGCACCCGGTCGGCTCGCAGGCGGCGGAACGGCTCAAAGATCGTTTCCAGGTCGTAGGCGGGCACGATCGGGCCGCTGTTGGCCACGGACAGCTCCGCTTCCCCGTCGCCCAGCCTGGTCGTCACCCATACCTCGCCGCCCTGGACGTTGTGCCTGATGGCGTTCTCCACGAGATTCTGCGCCAGCCGTTCGAGCAGGACGGGGTCGCCCTTGGTCGGCGCGGGCGTCAGCGCCTGGTGCAGGACGATGCTCTTGGCGTCGGCCTCCTCACCGGCGTGGTCGGCGACGTGGGAGGCGACCTCGGACAGGTCCACGGGCTGATGGCGTTCCAGGACGGGCCTGTCGCTCTCTGCCAGCGCGAGCAGGCCGTCGATGAGACGCTCGTGCCGAGTGTTGACGACCAGCAGTGATTCGCCGAGCCGCTGGGTGTCAGGGGTGGCGTCGGGCCTGCGCAGAGCCACGTCCACCAGCGTCCGGTTGATCGCCAGGGGTGTGCGCAGCTCGTGCGAGGCGTTGGCGATGAAACGTTTCTGCACGTCGAAGGCGTGCGCCAGGCGGGCGAGCATCAAATCGAAGGTGTCGGCCAGGTCCTTCACGTCATGGTTGGAGCCGTTGTAGGCGATGCGCTCGGCGAGATTGTGGCCGTGGGCGACCCGCCGCGCGGTATCGGTGACCTGGTAGAGGGGCTTGAGGACGCGCCCGCTCACCATCCAGCCCGCAATCGTGGCGAGCGCCCCCAGCAGGACGACGACCAGCCCGGCCTGGAGGAGGAAGCGGGTCATCGTCGCCTGCTCGTAGTTCTGCTGGCCGTTGAGCACGTCCCGCTTGGAGACCTTGACCAGCACCACCTTTCCGCTCGGCTCCAGGATGGCGTGGCTGGGCAAGAACTCGGGGGCGGCCTGCAGCCTGAGGCGGGTGTCGTCCAGGATTCCCCGGACGATCAGGAAGCTGATGCCCAGCACCAGCACGCCGGAAATGAAGAAGATTCCGCTGTACAGCAACGTGAGCCGCAGGCGGACGGACAGCTTCACAGGATCCGGTACCCCACTCCCTGGACGGTCTCGATGACCTGAGGCTCGCCCAGCTTGCGGCGCAGGCGCATCATCGTCACCCGCACGGTGTTGGTGAAGGGGTCGGCGTTCTCGTCCCAGGCCTTCTCCAGCAGTTGCTCGGCGGACACGACGGTGCCACCCGCCTTCAGCAGCTCGGCGAGCACGGCGAACTCCTTGCGGGCCATCGCGACGTAGCGCCCGTCGCGGTAGACCTCGCGGCGGGCCTGGTCGAGCCGGATCCCGGAGCGTTCCAGCTGCGGCGGGTCGGCACGCGAAGCGCGTCGGCCCAGTGCGTGGATGCGGGCCAGCGGCTCTTCGAAGGCGAACGGCTTGGTGAGGTAGTCGTCGGCGCCCAGCGACAGCCCCGAGACCCTGGACGGCACGTCCGAGGCGGCAGTGAGCATGAGAACGCGCACAGCGCATTCAGATCCGACCACTGTCCTGGCGACGTCGTCACCGTGCACGCCAGGCAGGTCACGGTCCAGGACGAGCACGTCATAGTCGTGGACGCCGAGTCGTTCGAGCGCGCTCTCCCCGTCATAGGCGACATCCACGGCCATCGCCTCGGCACGCAGCCCTTCGGCGATCGAATCCGCGAGCATCTCCTCGTCCTCGACGATCAACACGCGCAAGGGAGTCCCTCCTTCACCTGAAGATGCCAAACCTGCCGAACGCGGCATAACCCCGACATAACACGATTGCGTAACTGCGATGTTAGGGCGATCTAGATCTACTCGACTCGCATCCACCGCCAGCCGGATCGAGGGGATCCATGAAGAAGCTCACCGTCCTGCTCCTGCTCGCCTTGGCCACCGCGTGTTCTGGAGGCGGCACGCAGGCCTCGCCCCAGGCCCAGCAGTCGCTCTACGCCTCCGATGCCGAGGTGAAGTTCGCCCAGTGCGTGCGCGACAACGGCATCGACGACTTTCCGGACACCGTCGGCGATGAGGGCTACGCCGTCAAGGACCTCGCCGCCTTCGACAAGGCCCAGCAGACCTGCGCCAAGTGGAGGGAGGCCGGGGGGCTGGCCAAGAAGGTCGACGCCGCCCACATCGACGCCGTGACCGCATTCGCGAAGTGCATGCGAGAGCGCGGCATGCAGGTTCACGACCCCGACCCCAAGACCGGCAACTACCAGGTCGACGTCGACGACAAGGACCGCGCGGCCTTCGAGAAGGCGCAGAACGAGTGCCGTCACCTGCTGCCTCGATGAAAGGAACAGAGATGAAACGCATGCTCGTCGGCCTGGCCGCCGCCGCGGCTGTGGTGACGGGAACCGCCGCCGCCCTGTCCATGGGCGGCGAGAGCGACACGGCCGCCGCTTCGCCGCCACCACAGGCCACGGCGGACGTCGTCCGCGGTGACCTGACCGACACGACCTCGCTCTCCGGCAAGATCATCTTCACGGGAGAGCAAGCCGTGCGCGGTCACATCGCCGGGACGATCACAGCGGTGGCCGCCCCTGGCCGGATCCTGCGTCAGGGCCAGGTGCTCTATCGCGTGGACCGCAGGCCCGTCGTGCTGATGTACGGCAAGCTGCCGCTCTACCGGCCGCTCCGCCAGGGAGTCAAGGGCGGGCCCGACGTTCGCCAGCTGGAGAAGGCACTGAAGGCGCTCGGCCACGGCAAGGACGTCACCATCGACGACCGGTTCTCGTGGGCCACCGCTCGCGCCGTACGGGCGTGGCAGAAGCGCGCCGGCCTCCCGCAGACCGGAGTCGTGGACGCCGAGCAGGTCGTGTTCCTGCCATCGAAGATCAGAATCGCGAAGGCGGACGTGGCAGTCGGCGACAGCATCTCCCCTGGCCGCCAGGTGTTCGCAGCGACCGGCACCGACCGCCTCGTCCACCTCGACCTTGACGTCGCCGACCTTGCGCTGGCCAGGAAGGGCGCCATGGTGAAGGTGGAGCTGCCCGGCGGCGGCACGGTCGCCGGGACGTTGGTCACGGTCGGCGCGGTGGCCAAGTCGCGCGAGGGCGACGCCACCATCGACGTCGGCGTCCGGCTCGCCAAGTTCAAGAGTGGGCTCGCTGACCAGACGCCCGTCACCGTGCTGCTGGAGAGCATCAGCAGGCGCGACGTCCTGAGCGTCCCTGTCGAGGCGCTGCTGGCCACCGCCGACGGTGGTTACGGGGTGGAGATCGGTGGGCGCGTGGTCCCCGTCAAGACCGGTGCGTATGGCGGAGGGCGTGTCGAGATCTTCGGCCCTGGGCTGGAAGCGGGCATGAAGGTCGGGGTGCCGGCTACATGATCATTGAGGTCGAGAACGTCAGGAAGCGCCACAACGACACTGTCGAGGCGCTGCGCGGCGTGAACCTGAAGGTCGCCGAAGGAGAGTTGCTGGCCATCATCGGCCCATCCGGATCGGGCAAGTCGACGCTGCTCAACCTCCTGGGTACCCTGGATCGCCCCACGTCCGGCACCGTCCGCATCGCTGGGCACGACGTCAGCACGCTGACCGATCGCCAGCTGTCCGTCCTGCGCGCGCTCCACCTGGGCTTCGTCTTTCAGCAGTTTCACCTGGCCGCCGGGGTCCCGATCCTCGACAACGTGGCTGACGGCCTCCTCTACGCGGGACGTCCGCTGACCGAACGCCGCGAACGCGCCCGGGCGGCGCTGGAACGCGTCGGCCTCGCTCACCGGCTGGACCACCGTCCGCACCAGCTGTCCGGAGGCGAACAGCAGCGCGTGGCCATCGCCCGAGCCGTCGTCGGCGACCCGCCGCTGCTGCTCGCCGACGAACCCACCGGCAACCTCGACTCCGCCTCGGGCCGGCAGGTGCTCGCCGTTCTGCGCGAGCTGCACGCCGCGGGCACCACCATCGTCATGATCACTCACGACATGGACATCGCTCAGTGGTGCCCGAGACGGGTCCGCATCCAGGACGGCAGCATCGGGGAGGACGCATGACCTCACTCGCACCCGTCCGCCTGCGGCCACGCGACGTGGCCAGGGTCGGCGCCGCGGGCCTGCGGGCCAGAACATCGCGCGTGGTGATGTCCGCGCTCGGTATCGCCATCGGCATCGCGACGATGATCTCGGTGATCGGCATCTCGGCGTCCGGCCAGGAGCAGTTGCTGCGTCAGCTCGATCAGCTTGGCACCAACCTGCTGCGGGTGGAACCCGGCAAGGCGCTCATGGGCGATCCGGTCAAGCTGCATCCGGACGCCGCCCTCATGGTACGCAGGATCTCCGGCGTCACCGACGCCAGTGTCACCGGCACCGTGGACGCGAGCGTCCGCAGGACCGACCGCATTCCCAAGGAGGACACAGGCGGGCTGACCGTTCAGGCCACCTCCCTGGACCTGCTGAGCACACTCGATGGACGCGTGGGCACCGGACGCTGGTTCGACGAGGCGATCGCCCGCCAGCCGGCCGTCGTCCTCGGCTCGGTCGCCGCCCAGCGGCTCGGCGTCAGCCGTACCGGAGTCCAGGTGTGGGTGGGCGACCGGTGGTTCGTCGTGACCGGGATCCTCGCCCCGTTGCCGCTCGCGCCGGAGATCGACCGTGCCGCGCTGATCGGTTTCCCGGTCGCGCAGGAGCGGCTCGGATTCGACGGTCACCCCACCACCGTGTACGAGCGGTCGAGTGAGGAATCGGTGGAGCAGGTCAGAGGCGTGCTTGCGCGGACGGTCAGCCCGGAGCGACCGCACGAGATCGCGGTCTCCCGCCCGTCGGACGCGCTGGTCGCCCGCGCGGCCGCTGCGGGCACCTTCACCAACCTGCTGCTCGGACTTGGCGCAGTCGCACTGCTCGTCGGCGGCGTGGGCGTGGCCAACACGATGGTGATCTCGGTGCTGGAGCGCCGCAAAGAGATCGGGCTACGTCGCGCGCTGGGCGCCACACGCGGGCAGATCAGAATCCAGTTCTTGACAGAGTCGCTGCTGCTGTCGGTGCTCGGCGGAGTGGCAGGGCTCGCGCTCGGCGGACTGGTGACCGCCGGGTACGCCCTGTGGCAGGGCTGGCCCCCCACGGTGCCCGCGTGGGTGCTGGCCGGCGCCTTCGCCGCCACGCTGGCCGTCGGCGCGATCGCCGGGATCTACCCGGCGATCAGGGCCTCCCACCTGCCTCCCACAGTGGCCCTGGCGTCCAGCTGACGCCAGGACCTACCTGGCGAGCAGGCCGCCGAGGAACAGCACCCCTCCGGCGACGATCCACGTGGCGACGCCCGTCCCCATGAGGCGGCCGAACGTGCGCGGGTCGTGTCGCGACGCGGGGACCAGCCAGGCGGCCAGCGTGGAGCAGGCGGCCACCGCGGCGAACACCCCCGACACCGTGGAGACCGTGCCGAGGCGTTGAGAGCACGCCGACGAGGGCCCGCCGCCCGCGCAGAACGCCTCCAGCCCCCAGCCGGCGAAGACCGACAGGCCCCAGAGCGCCGCCAGCAGGAAGCTCGCGACCGTGGGGATCATCGGCGAGAAGCCGAGGCGAAGCCGCGCCACCTTCCCTCTTTACCCCGCCGGGGACAGGTAAATGCTTTGGAGCCACCGGAAGGCCGCCGCTAAACTGGTCGATTCGCTGCCTTGACCACCTCCGTTTCCGACCTTGGGAGGCGCTTCCGCGTGCCCGCACATCAACTGGCCCCCGACATACCCTCCGACGTGCTCTCCGCCGAGCAGGCCCACCTGGCCGAGTCCAGGGCCGCGCTCACGGCGATGCGGGCCCACGCCCAGTCGTTGTCGGCCGACGCGGCCGGCGACTGGGTCTCGCAGCAGATCCTCCAGTCGCTGCTGGACCAGCGCGTGGCCGCCCTGGCCGACCATCCGGACACGCCGCTGTTCTTCGGCCGGCTCGACCGCGAGGGCGGCGACGACCTGCCGGTCACCATCTACGTCGGCCGCCGCCACGTGCACGACGGCACCAGCCGGCCGCTGGTCATCGACTGGCGCGCGCCGGTGTCCCGCGCGTTCTACCAGGCCAGCCCCGCCGAACCCATGGGCGTCGTACGCCGCCGCCGCTTCGGGTACCACGGCGGCGCGCTGACCGCGTTCGAGGACGAGCCGCTCGGCGAGGGCGGCGAGGTCGGCCCCTCGAAGATCCTTACCGAGGAGATCGAACGCCCGCGCACCGGCCCGATGCGCGACATCGTGGCCACCATCCAGCCCGACCAGGACGAGATCGTCCGCGCGACGCTGGCCCAGACCGTGTGCGTCCAGGGCGCCCCCGGCACCGGGAAGACCGCCGTGGGCCTCCACCGGGCCGCGTACCTGCTGTTCACCCATCGCGAGCGGCTGGCCAGGTCGGGCGTGATGATCGTCGGCCCCAACCGGGCGTTCCTGTCCTACATCTCCTCCGTCCTGCCCGCGCTGGGCGAGGTCAAGGTCGACCAGACCACGGTGGCCGGGCTGCTCGGCGAGCACGCCGCCCAGGAGGACCCGGCGGTCTCCGCGGTCAAGGGCGACGCCAGGATGGCCGCGGTGCTCGAACGGGCGCTCTGGATGCACATCGTGAAGCCCGAGGACGGCCTGGTCTTCACGAAGGGCGCCTACCGCTACCGGGTCGCCGATCACGAGGTGCGCGAGATGGTGGCGTCCCTGCGCGGCACCACCCGCTACCTGCCGGGGCGGGCCGCGCTGGCCCAGCGCCTGGCCCACCAGGTGCTCGTACGCATGGAGCAGCGCGGCGAGTCGCCCGACGACCGGGTCCAGGACGCGGTGGCCAGGTCCAAGCCGGTCAAGCAGCTCGTCGAGGCCGTGTGGCCGAAACTGACGCCCGAACAGGTCCTTCACCGCCTGCTGTCAGACCCAGAATTCCTCACTAAAGCCGCCAAAACCGATTTGTCGCCCGACGAGCAGGAAATGCTGCTTTGGCGGAAGCCTTATCGGAGCTGGAAGTCGGCCAAATGGTCGGCCGCCGACGGCGCGCTCCTCGACGAGCTGAACGACCTCATGGAACGCACGCCGTCCCTGGGCCACCTCGTCGTGGACGAGGCCCAGGACCTGTCGGAGATGCAGCTGCGGGCGCTCGGCCGGCGCTGCCGCAACGGCTCGGCCACCGTGCTCGGCGACCTGGCCCAGGGCACCACGCCGTGGTCCACCAACTCGTGGGAGACCGTGCTGAAGCACCTCGGCCAGGACGAGGGCGAGGTGACCGAGCTGACGCTCGGCTTCCGCGTGCCGCGCGAGGTGCTCGACTACGCGGCCCGCCTGCTGCCCTCGATCGCCCCGGCACTGGCCGCCCCACGGTCGCTGCGTCCGGGCGCGGGCTCGCTCACGGTCCGGCAGGGCGGCACGGTCGCCGAGGCCGCCCGGGAGGTGCTGGCCAGGGAGGGCTCGATCGGCGTCATCGTCCCCGACGCGATGGTCGCCGCGGTGTCCGAGGCGCTGTCCGGCCTGCCGCACGCGGTGCTCGACCCCGACTCGGCGCAGGAGCACCGCCTGCTGATCGTGCCCGCCACGCTCGCCAAGGGCCTGGAGTACGACCATGTGATCGTCGTCGAGCCCGCCGACATCGTCGAGGCCGAGCCCCGCGGCCTGGCCCGCCTGTACGTGGTCCTGACCCGAGCGGTCACCTCGCTCACGGTCCTGCACGACAAGCCGCTCCCGGCGCAGCTCGGCGCCTGACGGAGGGCGGGCGCGGCCGCTTCTAGGATGGCCTGAAGGAGCTGTCAACCTAGGAGGATGCCGTGCCCGCACCGCTTCCGCATGAACACCTGCCCTCCGTCCCCGCGCTCGTGGTGGAGAGCGACGACATCCAGGACGGCGAGCGGCTGAACGACCTCCACGTCTTCAACGACTGGGGGATGACCGGCGGGAACGTCTCGCCGCAGCTGCGCTGGTCCGGCGCCCCGGAGGGCACCCGCGGCTACGCCGTCACCTGCCACGACCCCGACGCCCCCACCGGCAGCGGCTTCTGGCACTGGGTGCTGTTCGACCTTCCCGGCGACACCGCCGAGCTCCCCAGAGGCGCGGGCACCGGCCCCGACTTCAAGGGCCTGCCCGCCGGCGCGGTCCACGCCCGCAACGACTACGGCACCAAAGACTACGGCGGCGCCGCTCCCCCGCCCGGCGACCCCCACCGCTACGTCTTCACGGTGCACGCGCTCGGGGTCGACAAGCTGGGCGTCGGCAGCGACGCGAGCCCGGCCGTGGTCGGCTTCAACATCACCGCCAACACGCTGGCCCGCGGTCACGTCATCGCGCACTTCGGCATCTGAGTTCAGCGTCCGGGTTCAGCGTCCGGGTTCAGCGTCCGAGTTCTGGGCCCGGGTTCGGGGGCCGAGTTCGGCACAACACCGCGGCGAAGGCGCCCCGTTCGCGTACGGAGCGCCTTCGCCGTGGTGCCGCGTCGGGTCTCGTACGCCCCCGCGTCACCCAGACGGGTTCAGTCGTCCTGCACGGTGCCGTCCGCGAACGTGATGTCCCCGGGAGCGTCGGTCGAGGTGTCCTCACGCTCGTCCGCCGACATGTCCTCGCCCTCGTCGGAACCCTCGTCGGAACCCTCGTCGGCGCCCTCGTTCGCCGAGGCGTCCTCGCTCTCTTCCGACACGTCCGCGCGATCGTCGGACGACTCGTCCTCGAAGGCGTCCGACAGGTCCTCGCGCTGGTCCGACGACGTCCACCTCGACGGCGAGGCGCAGTAGTCGCGGTCGTACAGCTCCAGGTAGCCCGCGCAGTAGGGTACGTCCACGTACTCCAGCGACTCGTCCAGGTAACCGTGGTCGTCGGCCTCGGCCGGCATGGTCATGGCGGCAGCGGCGGCCAGCATGACGGCGCCAAGCCCGAGAACGCGCGCGGTGCGGGAATTCATGTAACTACTCCTTTTGTGCGGTGAATGTCACTTCGTGTCGTTACTTTCCGTAGTCAATAACTACTAAACGTGACCGCACTGGACACAACAAAAGGCGGCCGGATCCTTGGAGATCCGAACCGCCTTCTGATGCGTCAGCGACCAGGCGAAGCCTAGAAGTCCATGTCGCCGCCGCCGGGCATGCCGGCCGGAGCAGCAGGGGTCTTCTCGGGCTTCTCCGCGATGACGGCCTCGGTGGTCAGGAAGAGCGCCGCGATGGAGGCGGCGTTCTGCAGCGCGGAGCGCGTCACCTTGGCCGGGTCGATGATCCCGGACTCGAACATGTTGACGTACTCGCCGGAAGCGGCGTTGAGGCCCTCGCCCGGGGTCAGGTTGCGCACCTTCTCCACGACGACGCCACCCTCGAGACCGGCGTTGACCGCGATCTGCTTGAGCGGCTCCTCCAGAGCCTTCTTCACGATCGCCGCGCCGGTGGCCTCGTCGCCGTTGAGCTCGAGCTTGTCGAACGCCTTGGCGCCGGCCTGCAGCAGCGCCACGCCACCGCCGGGGACGATGCCCTCCTCGACGGCCGCCTTGGCGTTGCGCACGGCGTCCTCGATGCGGTGCTTGCGCTCCTTGAGCTCGACCTCGGTCGCCGCGCCGGCCTTGATGACCGCCACGCCACCGGCCAGCTTGGCCAGGCGCTCCTGCAGCTTCTCACGGTCGTAGTCGGAGTCGGTGCGCTCGATCTCGGCGCGGATCTCGTTGACCCGGCCGGAGATCGCCTCGGCGTCACCGGCGCCGTCGACGATGGTGGTCTCGTCCTTGGTCACCACGACCTTGCGGGCGCGGCCGAGCAGGTCGAGGGTGGCGGTCTCCAGCTTGAGGCCGACCTCCTCGGCGATGACCTGACCACCGGTCAGGATCGCGATGTCGCCCAGCATGGCCTTGCGGCGGTCGCCGAAGCCCGGGGCCTTGACGGCCACGGAGCGGAAAAGGCCGCGGATCTTGTTGACCACCAGGGTCGCCAGAGCCTCGCCGTCGACATCCTCGGCGATGATCAGCAGCGGCTTGCCGGACTGCACGACCTTGTCGAGCAGCGGCAGCAGGTCCTTGTTGGCCGAGACCTTGCTGTTGACGATCAGGATGTACGGGTCTTCGAGCACGGCCTCCATACGGTCGGAGTCGGTCACGAAGTACATCGACGTCATGCCCTTGTCGAAGCGCATGCCCTCGGTGAGCTCGAGCTCGAGACCGAAGGTGTTGCTCTCCTCGACGGTGATGACGCCTTCCTTGCCGACCTTGTCCATCGCCTCGGCGATGAGCGAGCCGATCTCGGGGTCGGCGGCGGAGATGGAGGCGGTGGAGGCGATCTGCTCCTTGGTCTCCACGTCCTTGGCCAGCTTGGAGAGCTCCTCGCTGACGCGCTCGACGGCGGCCTCGATGCCCTTCTTCAGGGCCATCGGGTTGGCGCCGGCGGCGACGTTGCGCAGACCTTCGCGCACCAGCGCCTGGGCGAGCACGGTGGCCGTGGTGGTGCCGTCGCCGGCGACGTCGTCAGTCTTCTTGGCGACTTCCTTGACCAGCTCGGCGCCGATCTTCTCCCACGGGTCCTCGAGCTCGATCTCCTTGGCGATGGAGACGCCGTCGTTGGTGATCGTGGGAGCGCCCCACTTCTTCTCCAGCACGACGTTGCGCCCCTTGGGACCAAGGGTCACCTTGACGGCGTCGGCGAGCTGGTTCATACCGCGCTCGAGACCGCGCCGGGCGTCCTCGTCAAACGCGATCATCTTGGCTGCCATAAGGCTAGACCTCCCAGATGCAGGGTGGCGTGTGCTGGACCGAGCCGACGCCCGCGACGGCATGGGTCTGCATCTCCGTTCGGCAGACCCCATCGTCTCGATCCGGGTTGTTGGCACTCTGCCATACAGAGTGCCAACGAACTGTTTAGCACTCTACCCTGCCGAGTGCAAGCCACGGGCCCCCTGCCCCAGGTCATGGGGCAGGTCATCGGGCACACCGGTTCGTACGGCGAGCCGCCCCAGGAGGTGCGGCCCGCCGTGCGAAGCCGACGGAGGAAACAGTGGCGGGCTCACGCGGACTGCGCTGCCGCGCGTGCCGCCCGGTTCACACCGGCGACGGTGGGTCAGACCGCGCGGACGGACTCCGCCTGCGGCCCCTTCTGGCCCTGCGTGATCTCGAACTCGACGCGCTGACCCTGTTCGAGAGATCGGTACCCGTCCATCATGATCGCTGAGTAATGGACGAATACATCCTTACCACCGTCTACCGCGATGAAGCCGTAGCCCTTGTCCGCGTTGAACCACTTGACGGTGCCCTGCGCCACTTCCGACTCCTCTTACTGGGCTCGCAGATCTCGCCCATTCCTCCGCGAGACCTGTAATCGCCTGACTTTTGGGAAAATCAGCCATACGATCGCCCTCGACCATACCTGTGGCACGGGGTTTGGCAACAGAGTCAATCGACAAACCGCTAATTTCATCGAAGGCTGAGTCGTTCGAGTTGAATTGGGTTCTAAAACAAGAAGGCGCCCACAAGGGGCGCCTTCAAGAGTCGGGGGGTCCGGCGGTCAGCCGCCCGCGACGGCGGGGATGATGGAGATCTGCGTGCCTTCGGGGGCGGGAGTGTCCAAGCCTTCGACGAAACGGACATCCTCTTCGCCAACGTAAACGTTGACAAAACGACGAATCTTGCCCGATTCATCCAGAATTCTCGCGCCGATCCCCGGGTAGTCGGAGTCGAGCTTGGCGAGAACGTCACGAAGAGTCGCCCCTTCGCCACTCACTTCGGCGTTACCCCCGGTGTAAGTGCGCAGGATGGTGGGAATCCGCACAGAAACGTTCATGGTTTTTGTTGCCTTTCCTGGATTGTCAGACAGTCGCGCGGAACGCGTCGAGAGAGGGCCGGATCACGGCGGTGGGCCGCGCGTCGTCGCTGATCGCGTCGAGCGTCTTGAGGCCGTCGCCGGTGTTCAGGACCACGGTCTCGGCCTCGGGGTCGAGCCTGCCCGTCTCGACGAGCTTCTTCAGCACGCCCACCGTGACGCCGCCCGCGGTCTCGGCGAAGATGCCCTCGGTGGAGGCCAGGAGCTTGATCGCGGCGACGATCTCCGGGTCGGTGACGTCCTCGACGCCCCCGCCGGTACGCCGGGCGATGTCCAGCACGTACGGCCCGTCGGCGGGGTTGCCGATGGCCAGCGACTTGGCGATCGTGTCCGGCTTGACCGGCTGGACCACGTCGTGCCCCGCCTTGTACGCCGTCGAGACCGGCGAGCACCCGGCCGCCTGCGCCCCGAACACCTTGTACGGCGTGTCCTCGACCAGCCCGAGCGCGATCAGCTCCTTGAACCCCTTGTCGATCTTCGTGAGCTGGGAGCCCGAGGCGATGGGGATGACGATCTGCTCCGGCAGCCGCCAGCCGAGCTGCTCGGCGATCTCGTACGCGAGCGTCTTGGACCCCTCGGCGTAGTACGGCCGCAGGTTGACGTTGACGAACCCCCACCTCTCGCCCAGCGGGTCGCCGATCAGCTCGGAACAGAACCGGTTGACCTCGTCGTAGGTGCCCTCGATCCCGACCAGCCGGCCGCCGAACACCCGGGCCATGGCGATCTTGGCCGCTTCGAGGTCGGCCGGGATGAACACGCACGCGTCGAGGCCGGCCCGCGCGGCGGCGGCGGTGACCGCGCCGGCGAGGTTGCCCGTGGAGGAGCAGGAGAGCGTGTGGAACCCGAAGTTCCTGGCCGCCTCGACGGCGATGGCGACCACGCGGTCCTTGAAGGAGTGGGTGGGGTTGCCCGAGTCGTCCTTCACGAACAGGGACCGGAGGCCGAGCGCCTTGCCGAGGTTGCCGGCCTTGACCAGCTTCGTCCAGCCCGGGTTCATGTTGGGCTTGCTCGCCACGTCGGCGGGGACCGGAAGCAGGGAACGGTAGCGCCAGATGTTGGCGGGGCCGGACTCGATGTCCGCGCGGGTCACCTGGCCGAAGGAGTAGGCCGCTTCGAGCGGCCCGAAACACTCCAGGCAGGCGAAGCTGGGGCCCAGGGGGTAGCGCGTGCCGCACTCGCGGCAGGACAGAGCGACGGCAGGACCAAAGTCGAGCGACATGAAGCGAGGCCTTCCCTCATCTTCGCCCGCGGCCACCTTGACCGCGAACCGGAATTGGCACCTTGTCCCGGTCGGCCTCGCCAGGTCGCGAGTACAAGCCGGGAGGGTTGCCGGGGCTTCGCAGGGCCGGTCCCTCCACCCCTCTGGATGAGCAATATTCAGTTGTCGAAAGGGACTCTACCTTCTCAAGTGGCCGAAACGGCCACCCATCTCAGAAGGTGAGAAAGCTTGTCTCACCGATAGTCCTCCCCGAGGACTCCCTGCACGTACTTGCGGGCCTGGTGGATGCGGGACTTGGCGGTGCCGAGCGGGATGTTGAGCTGCTCGGCCACCTCGTTGTAGTCGAGCTGGACGATGTCGCGCAGCACCAGCGCCTGGGCCAGGTCGGGCTTGTCGGCCTCCAGCGCCTCCATCGCGTCGAGCAGGTCGAGCCGCGAGCCGGCGATCACGCTGACCCGCCGCGCGTCCGGCTTCTGCATCGGCAGCTCCTCCGACGTCTGCTCGGCGGCCCTGCGCTTCAACGACCGGTACGTGGTGCGCGCGCAGTTGGCGGTCACGATGTGCAGCCAGGTGCTGAACCTGGCCCGCCCCTCGAACCGCCCGATGTTGCGCGCCACGGCCAGCAGTGTGTCCTGCGAGGCTTCTTCCGCGTCCTGGTGATAGGGCAGGATCCGGGCGCAGTGGCGCATCACGTCAGGCTCGATCCTGGCCAGGAGCTCGCCGAGCGCGCGATGGTCTCCGGCCGCGGCCGAGCGGGCGAGTTCCTCGGTTAGCTCATCTAGCGCCATAGCTGGGATCCTATGGGCGAAGGGAGCCCAAATGAACAGCGTTCTCGTGGCGTCCAACCGCGGGCCGGTCTCCTTCACCGTCGACGACGACGGTGAGCTGACCATGAAACGCGGTGGTGGGGGCCTGGTCTCGGGCCTGTCGGGGGTGGCCAAGGAGCACGGCGTGCTGTGGGTGTGCGCCGCGCTGTCCGACGGCGACCGCAGCGCCGTACGCCTCGCTCCGGGGGGCCGGCTCGACCGGACGGGCTACGACACGGGCGCGTTGCGGATGCTCGACATCCCCGCGGCCACCTTCCACCGCGCCTACAACGCCGTGGCCAACTCGACCCTGTGGTTCGTCAACCACCTGCTGTACGACATCCCCAACTCCCCCAGCTTCGGCACCAAGTTCCGGCGCGAGTGGGAGTCCTACCGCGACTACAACGGCGCGTTCGCGCTGGCGCTGGCCGAGGAGGCCGGGCACGGCGCACGCGTGATGGTCCAGGACTACCACCTGACGCTCACCCCGGCGATGCTCCGCGCCGAGCGCCCCGACCTGCGCATCGCCCATTTCAGCCACACGCCGTGGGCGCCCCCGGAGTACTTCTCCCTGCTGCCCGACGCGGTGACCAGGGAGGTCCTGGACGGCATCCTGGGGGCCGACCACGCGGGCTTCCTCACCGCGCGGTGGGCGGCGGCGTTCATGGACTGCTGCGAGGCGCTGCTCGGCGCGCGGGTGGACCGCGCGGCCCGCACGGTCACCCACGAGGGCAGGAAGACGCGCGTCGGCGTGCACAGCCTGGGCGTGGACGGCGCTGCGCTGTGGGCGCGGGCCTGCGAGCCCGACGTCGAGTCGCACATGGCCGCGCTCGCCGAGCAGGTGGCCGGGCGGCGGCTGATCGTCCGCATCGACCGCACCGAGCTGTCCAAGAACATCGTGCGCGGGCTGCTGGCCTACCGGGAGTTCCTGGCCGCCCATCCGGAGTGGCACGGCAAGGTGGTCCACCTGGCCTTCGCCTACCCGAGCCGGCACGACCTGCCCGAATACCGCGAGTACACCGCGTCGGTGCAGCGCTGCGCGCGCGAGATCGAGGACGAGTACGCCACCGAGGACTGGGACCCGGTCATCCTCAACGTCAACGACGACTACCCGCGCTCGCTGGCCGCCTACCGGCTGGCGGACGTGCTGCTGGTCAACCCCATCCGCGACGGCATGAACCTGGTGGCCAAGGAGGGGCCCGTCCTGTCGCCGCGCTGCGCCCTGGTGCTCTCGCGCGAGGCGGGGGCGGCGGCCGAGCTGGGGCCGTACGCGCTGGTGGTCAACCCCTACGACGTGAGCGGCACGGCGGCCGCGCTGCACGAGGCCCTGGTGATGCCCGAGGACGAGCGCAGGCGCCGCCGCGACCGGCTGTACGAGGCGGCCACCGCGCTGCCGCCGCACAAGTGGCTGGAATCCCAGCTCGATGCCCTGCTTTAACATGAGAAGTCGGATTCACTGCCAATGACGGAGGCTGCCGGGTGTCGACGGTCTCAGTGCCCATCCGACTCGTCCGGGATCGTCCGACCTGGCTGATCTACCTCCTGCTCGGCGCGTTCGCCACCTTCATGTACGGCCTCAGCGCCGCCCTGCCGCTCCTGCGCGCCGACCAGCGCACCACGGCCACCGTCGCCGGGCTGCACGGCACCGCCATGGCGCTCGGCACGGTCGGCGCCGGCCTCACCCTGCCCCTGCTCACCAGGGTCCTCGGCCGGCGCGTGACGTGCTGGGTCGGCCTGGCCGGGATGAACGCCGGCGTGCTGCTGGTCATGGCCACCTCCGCGCTGCCCCTGACGCTGCTGGGCTACGGCGTGGCCGGCGGCTTCGGCTCGGTCATGCTCTACGCGGCGATGGCCGAGCTCAGCGACCACCACGGCCCCGCGGGACCGGCCGCGCTCAGCGAGGCCAACGCCGTGGGCGTGCTGGTGGGGATCGTGGCGACGTTCGTGCTCAGCCAGGTGGCGCAGAGCGCGCTCGGCTGGCGGGCCGCCCTGCTGATCACCCCGGCGGTCAGCGTCCTGCTCGCACTGGCGCTGGGCCGCTCCTGGCCCGCGCCCCGGCAGGGCATGGAAGGGGAGGACGACGTGGTCGCCCTGGGCGGCGTCCAGGCGCGGGTGGGCGGCCGGTGGCGCTTCCATCTGGCCGGGGCCGTGCTGTTCTGCTGCGTGGCCCTGGAGTTCTCGTTCAACCTGTGGGCCGCCGACCTGTTCGCCCTCAGGACCGGCGTGACGGCGGCCGTCGCGGCGACCGGGCTGACGGCGTTCGTCAGCGGCATGGCGGCGGGCAGGTTCGCGGGCGCGCAGCTCGCGCTGCGGCTGCCGGCCACGCCGCTGTTCGTCGGCGCCCTGGGGCTGATGGCGCTCGGCTGGCTGCTGTTCTGGACGAGCGGCGCGCCGGTGCTGTCGTACGCGGGGCTGGCGCTGAGCGGGCTGGGCGCGTCGCTGCAGTTCCCGCTCGCGCTGAGCTCGCTGATCGCCGCCTCCGGCGACCGGGCGGACCGGGCGGCGGCCGCCTCGCCCGTGTGGGCGGGCGCCGCCATGGCGGTCGGCCCGCTGCTGCTCGGCTCGCTGGCCGACGGCTACGGCACCGGGACCGCGTTCGTGCTGGTGCCGGTGATCATCGCTGTCGCGGTGACCGGGGTGCTCATGTCCAGTCGGCGTACTTGAGCGTGTCGGCCAGGCCGGGCGTGTCCCACTGGTCCACGACGAGGATCCGGCTCTTCGGCAGGTACCACTCGCGCTGCGTGAAGCGGGCCTTCACGCCGTTGCCCGAGTAGCTGACGCACTTGGCCTGCCAGGCGTTGTAGGCGGCCTTGTGCCCGGCCCCCATCTGCCGGTAGCCCCTGGTGACCTTGGGGCCGATGACCTCGCCCCACTTCCGGTTGAACGGGCAGGGCTGCACGTCACTGGCCGGGTAGTACGGGTTCTTGCCCGTGTAGGGCCCGAAGCCCTCCGCGCCCCGCTTGATCGCGTCGGGGCCGAGGATGTAGAACGCGTCGCACTCGGGCGAGCCCCAGCCCTGTGGCTTGGCGCAACGGCCGGTGACCACCTGCACGTAGTCGGCCCCCTGACGGTGGACCACCCACTCGATCGGGATGTAGAGCGTCAGGCCGCCGCGCAACTTGAGCTGCTGGGCGGGGGCGGCGGAGGCGGCCCCGGGCACGGCGAGCACGGCCGCCAGGGACGCAACCGAGACGGCGGCGACAGCGAGAGATCGTCTTGACATGGGCACCAACGTAGAACCCGCCACTTGCAGCCCAATCACGAACGACTGAAAGCCGTGAGCCGGCTCGAAGACGGCGAACGCCGCGAGCCGGCTCACGAACGGCTGAACTCAGGGACGGCTGAAGGCCGTCGTCAGCTCCCGCAGCAACGCCACCACGCCGTCGGGCCCGTCGACCACGATGTCGGCCCGTTCGGCCAGCGCGGTCACCTCCGCCGAGCCGCTGCACACGGTCACGCCGGGCAGCCCCGAGGCGCGTACGGCCTCGAACGCGGCCAGGTCGCCGAGGTCGTCGCCGACGAACATGACGGACCTGGCGTCCCGCTCGGCCAGGAACAGCCCGAGCGCGTGGCCCTTGTCCATGCCGGGCGGCCGCAGCTCCAGGACCATGCGTCCGGGCTCGATCACCAGCCCGTGCTTGTCGGCCAGCCCGGCCAGCGGCTCGCGCAACGCGGCCAGTGCGCCCTCGGGGTCGGGGGCGCGCCTGGTGTGCACGGCCACCGCCCGGCCCTTGTCCTCGATCACCACGCCGTGCAGCCCGAGCGAGTCGAGCAGCAGCGGCAGCTCGGCCCGGGCGCGGGGCACGCCGGGCGGAGGCGGCGGCGCCGAGACGCGTCCGTGCTCCCACCGCTCGAAGCCGTAGTGGCCGAGCACCACGAGACCGGGCACGTCGGCCAGGCCGGGCCCGAGTTCGAGCGCGGTGGCCGCCGGCCTGCCGGTCACGATGGCCACGGCGCCGACGTGGGCGCCCAGCTCGGCGAGTACGGCGGGGGCCTCGGGGTGGATCCGGGCGGAGGCGGGATCGGGCACGATCGGCGACAGGGTTCCGTCGAAGTCGAGCCCGATCACGGCGCCGGACGGATCTTTAAGGATCGCTTCCATTCCAGGGATGTTCCTCACGCGGCTGCCGTACCCAGCCGGTCAGGGGCGCATGCCGAGCCGTCTCGCCGCACGGTCACGCTGACGGGTGGAGCGCAACCTTCGCAACCGTTTGACCAGCATCGGGTCCTGCTCCAGCGCCTCCGGTCTGTCGATCAGCTCGCCGAGCAACTGGTAGTAGCGGGTGGCCGAGAACCCGAAGGTCTCCTTGATGGCCTGCTCCTTGGCGCCCGCGTGACGCCACCATTGGCGTTCGAAGGCGAGGAGTTCGAGATCGCGGTCGGTGAGGGGTGGTCTGGACGGTTCCTGGGCAGCACTGTCACCGCTGAGCGGTGCTCCCATGATGTCCTCCTCGGGAAGGGGCGTGCGACGATCACATCGCACGCGTCGCGGCCCGTGGCCAATCGTAATGTGCGATGTGCGGCTGTTCACGGCGGATTGCCGGACGTACAGTCACGAAATGTGACCCCAGTCATCACGCTCCTCACGGACTACGGGCTCGAAGACGGCTTCGTGGCCGCCTGCCACGGAGTGATCGCCGGGATCGCGCCCCAGGCGCGGGTGATCGACGTGAGCCACCTGGTCCCGTCCGGCGACGTTCGGCGTGGCGCGGCCATCCTCGCCCAGACCATCCCCTACCTCCCGGCGGGCGTGCACATCGGCGCGGTCGACCCCGGCGTGGGCGGCGCGCGGCGGTCGGTGGCGGTCGAGGCGGGCGGCCGGGTGTTCGTCGGCCCCGACAACGGCCTGCTGTCCTGGGCGGTGCACGCCAGCGGCGGCGCGCGGGCCGCGTACGCGCTCAGCAACGAGGAGCTCTTCCTGCGGCCGGTGTCGCCCACCTTCCACGGCCGGGACGTCTTCTCGCCGGTCGCCGGGCGGCTGGCCGGCGGCCTGGACCCGGCCGAGCTGGGCCCCCCGGTGCCGGTCGAGCGGCTGGTCTCGCTGCCCGCGCCGACCTCGCTGCTGCGCGAGGGCTCGGTCGAGGGCGAGGTCGTCTCGGTGGACCGCCACGGCAACACGCAGTTGTCGATCGCGGCGGGCGACCTGGACGCGCTGGGCGTCCAGGTGGGCGACACGCTGGGGGTGTGGCTCGGGCGGCGGCGGCTCGCGATGCCCTTCCGCACGTCGTTCGCGGCGGTGCCGCCGGGCGAGCTGGTGGCGTTCACGGACTCGGCGGGGCTGATCGCCATCGCGGTCAACTTCGGGGACGCGGCGCAGCGGCTGGGGCTCCCCCCTGGGGCACATGTCCGACTTTCGCCCACACCGCAGGGCGAATAACCGCATAACTACAATTACTCCGCGTATCGGACTGTTTACCGAAGCGTCGGAACGACTCGCCGGCCACGTGCCAGAATGCACGGCAGATCGGGCGTCCCTCCTCTCCCGTTCGAGGTTGACGTGTACCAACTGTCCGTTGTGCTGCTCTCCATCCTGTCCGTGTTCTGGCCGCAGGCAGACGCGCCCGTGCCGGAGCGCTGGCACGCCTGGCCGGTGGCGCGGATCTTCCCGCTGGCCGTTCCCGGCGTCAGCCCGTCGGGGGCCAGGGTGACGTACGTGCTGGCGGGGGTGGCCCCCGAGGCGCCGTGCCGGGTGGCGTTCCAGTCCGCCGCGGTGCGGCCCGGCTGCCTGACCGCGCTGCGGGCCACGTACGCCGACAGCACCCAGACGTACGTGGCCACCGTCGGGATCGCCGTGCTCGACGCGCCCTGCCCACGCCCGTGCCCACGCCCGTACGGCGGGGTGCGCCCGGCCACCGTGCGGCCCGTCGCCTTCCCCGGCGGCCCGGCCGAGCGGTTCGGCGAGCGGCAGTACTTCGCCGGGGCGCTGGCCGGCTCCGGCGCC